>NZ_JBHYXZ010000087.1:5222-35806 GCF_042752395.1 Actinosynnema sp. NPDC059335
GGCGCGGCCGCCCCGCCCCCCCCCCCCCCCGTTCGGGTGGTCGGGCGGGCCGGGTGAACCGAACGACCGGCGGGGCCGTGTCAGAGGTGTCCGCCGCCGCCGAGGGAGGCACCGCCCATGCGCCACGACCGCCGCAACCCGTCACCGCTCGGGGCACGACCGAGCACCGGCTGAACGAGAGCACATGCCCGATCCGATCCTCGACCGCGCGCTGCGCCGGGTCCGCGCCGAGAGGGCGCGCGACCGCAGGCGGCGCGGCGGGGCCGTCACGGCGGTGGGCGCCGTGCTCACCGCCGCGGTGCTGGCCGGGGGCGTCCACCTCGGCCGGCACAGCGCGCCCGAGGTCCTGGTCGTGACCGCCACGACGGCCGACGGCGTGCGGATGACCACCTCGGTCACGCCCGCCGACGGCTGGGTGCGGCTGAGCGCGGTGGTGGAGGGCGTCGCCGCGGGGGAGCGGTGCCGGCTCGTGGTCACCGACGCGCACGGCCGCACGCACCCGGCCGGCGGCTGGGTCGCCGCGCGCCCGCCCGAGGGCACGGCCCTGGCCGGAGCCGTGCTCGTGGACCCCGGGGAGGTGGCCGCGGTCAGCGTCGTCACGGTGGACGGCCGGGTGCTCGTCGCCGGTTCCGCCACACGCGCGCCGTAGCGCTCGCCCGCACGGGCCCGCCGGGCCGTGCGCCCGCACCCTCCGCCGTCCCAGCCGGTCGATCGGCCCGCCCCGGCCGAATAAGCTGGGCGCGTGAGGTGGTGGCCGCCGCTGCTGGTGCTGGTGCTCGCCGTCGGCTGCTCGGACGCCCGCACCGTGGCCATCGACGAGGTGCCGGTGGCGGCCGAGTCGGTCACCACCACCGGGGACGCCTCGACCGGCACGTTCCGCGTCGACTGCGGCCGCAACGAGGAGCGCCACCTCAACGCCGACAACGTGGTCATCGCGCCGGGCCGGCCGTTCGGCGCGCACCACACCCACGAGTACGTCGGCAACCGCAGCACCGACGCCGGCTCCACCGACGAGTCGCTGGCCGCCGCGACGACCACGTGCGTCGCCGGCGACCCGTCCACCTACTACTGGCCGGTGCTGCGGCTGACCGACCGGACCGGGCACGACGAGCACGCGCCCGGCGGCGGCGTGCACGGCAACACCGGCGAGGTGCTGCCCCCGGCGCGGGTGGAGATCACGTTCACCGGCAACCCGGTCAGCCAGGTCGTGCCCATGCCGCGGTTCCTGCGCATGATCACCGGCGACCCGGCGGCGCTGACCACCGGGCGCGGCCGGGTGCGGTGGAGCTGCACGGGGTTCGAGGACCGGCACACCGACCGCTACCCGCGCTGCGGTCCCGGCGGCATGGTGCTGCGCACGTTCGACTTCCCGAGCTGCTGGGACGGCCGCAACACCGACAGCCCGAGCCACCGGGCGCACGCCGGGTTCCCCGGCTCGAACGGGGTGTGCCCGCCGGGCACGTTCCCGGTGCCGAAGCTGCGCGTGCGGGTCGCCTACGACGTGCCCGCCGGCCGCCCGTACGCCGTCGACAGCTTCCCCGAGCAGCGGCACGACCCGCGCACCGACCACGCCATGTTCGTCAACGTCATGCCGGACGAGCTGATGGACCGCGTCACGGCCTGCGTGAACACCGGCCGGACCTGCTCCTGACGAACTCCTCCCGCGCCGCGGTGAACCGGAACCGCCCGGCATCCGTGTCCGTGGCGGGAGGGTGACGAGAGGAGTGGGTGGATGGCGGCTCTGTGGTCCCGGAGACGGGAGGCCGCGGCCGACGAGGCCTTGATCCGGTCCCTCTACGAGGAGCACGGTCGGGCGCTGCTCGCCTACGCGACGCGGCTGACCGGGGACCGGGCGGCGGCCGAGGACGTCGTCCAGGAAACCCTCGTGCGCGCTTGGCGACACCCGGACGCCCTGGTCAACGGCAAGGGCTCGGTGCGCGGGTGGCTGCTCACGGTGGCGCGCAACATCGTCACGGACCGGGCGCGGGCCAGGGCCGCCCGGCCGCAGGAGGTCGCCGAGACCCAGGCGACCCCGCCGGTGCAGCGCGACCACGCCGATTCCGTGGTGGACTCGGTGGTCGTGCTCGAAGCCCTCGACCGGCTGTCGTCGGACCACCGCGACGTGCTGCTGGAGATCTACTTCCGGGGACGCAGCGTGACCGAGGCGGCCGTGGCGCTCGGGGTGCCGCCGGGCACGGTCAAGTCCAGGTCGCACTACGCGCTGCGGGCGCTGCGGGAGACGTTCGCCGGGCAGCGGGCCGCGCTGAAGGGGGTGGCCGGATGACCGCCAACCACGATCCACAGCTGCTCGGCGCGTACGTGCTGGGCGTCCTCGACGAGCGGGAGGCGCGCGTGGTGGAGGACCACTTGTCGTCCTGCCCGATGTGCCGCGCCGAGCTGGACGGGCTGCGGGCGGTGGAGGAGGCCCTGGGCGACGTGCCGCCCGAGGCGCTGCTCGACGGCCCGCCCGAGGACGGGGACCTGCTGTTGCAGCGGACGTTGCGGCAGGTGCGGTCCGAGCGCGAGGTGCGCATGCGCCGCCGCCGGGTCGGCCTGGGGCTGGCCGCCGCCGCGGTGGCCGCGATCGTGCTCGGCGGCGGGTTCGCGGTCGGCCGGGGCACCGCGCCGGACGTGGTGGCCACGCAGACGTCGAACCCGCCCGCGCCGCCGGCCGGGACCAGGGTGGGCTCGGCCGTGGACCCCGTGACCGGTGCGCGGATGACGGTGCAGCTCCGGCCCGCCGCCGGGTGGGTCAGGGTGAACGCGTCCGTCTCGGGCATCGCGCGGGACGAGAAGTGCCGGCTGTTCGTCGTGGCCAAGGACGGCAGCAGGCAGGAGGCGGGGAGCTGGCTGGTCTCGCCGGCGGGGGAGCGGGACGGCACGAACCTCGACGGCTCGGCGCTGATCGCGCCCGAGGACGTCGCGGCGATCGAGGTGCGCAACTTCGACGACGAGCGGATCGTCACCGTGCCGGTGTGAGGCGCGGGAACCCCCGTGCGCGATGGCGGCGCCCGGGGGCTCCCGGCCCCGCGCCCCCCCCCGCCCGCGGCCGCCGCGCCGCCCCCCCCCCCCCTCCGGGCGTTTCAGGGGGACGCCCACCCCAGCGCGCGGGAGATGGCCAGGCCGCACGTGCGCACGGCGGGCACCACGGTGTCGGTGCGCGTGCCCGTGGGCACCACGACGGACACCGCGCCCACCACGTCGCCGTCCTGGCCGCGCACGGGCGCGGCGACCGAGTACGTGATCATCTCGATCTGCCGGTCGCTGATGGCGTAGCCGTCGCGGCGCACCCGGGCCAGCGCCTCGCGCAGGTGCCGCGGCGTGGCGATCGTCCTGGGCGTGTACCGCTTGAGCGGCGCGGCGAGCACGGCCTCCTGCACGTCGAGGGGCGCGGCGGCCAGCAGCACCAGGCCGACGCCCGTGCAGTGCAGCGGCATCCGGCTGCCCACCCGCGTCACCACGTTCACCGCGTCGCGGGCCGAGATCCGCTCGACGTAGACGACCTCCGTGCCGTCGCGCACGGCGAGCTGCACGTTGTGCCGCGTCACCTCGTAGAGGTCCTCCAGGAACGGCAGGGCGCGCTCGCGCAGGTCGAGGCTGCCCGGGGCCAGCGCGCCCAGCTCCAGCAGGCGCAGGCCCACGCAGTAGCGGCCGTCCGGGGTGCGGTCGAGGGCGCGCAGCTCGACCAGGGACGCCACCAGCCGGTGCGTGGTGCTCAGCGGCAGGCCGGAGTGGCGGCTCAGGTCGGACAGCGTCACCGCCGCCCGGTCCACGCTGAACACGGACAACAACGAGAACGCGCGTTCGAGCAGCGACTTCGGTGCCGGCACGTGCCCAGTCTTCCACTCAACGGAAGGCGGGTGGGGGGGCGCGCACTCACCGAGGCGCCCCGCGGGGGGGCGGGGGGGGCGCGGCGGCGGCGGCGGGGTGGGGGGGCGGGGCGCGCGGGGGCGCCGCCGCCCCCCCAGCCCCCCCGCGGGGGGTCTCCGCCGCGGGGGGGGGGGCGCGCGCGCCGCGCTCTCCCCCGCGGCGGGGGGGGGGGGCGCCCGGCCCGGCGCGCCCCCCCCCGGGTGGGGGTGGCTGGTGCGGCGGCCGGTTCGGGTCACCGTTTAGACTGCGGGTGACTCCAGTCGACCCAGGGAGATGCGCGTGGCCGAGATGACCGTCCAGTTGGTCGCCGTGGAACGTCGCCTGTGGTCCGGCACGGCCACCTCGGTGGTCGCGCAGACCCTCGAAGGCGAGATCGGCATCCTGCCGGGCCACGAGCCCGTGCTCGGGCAGCTCGTCGAGGGCGGCGTCGTCCGGATCAGGACCACGGACAACGAGCTCGTCACGGCGGCCGTGCACGGCGGGTTCCTCTCCGTGACCGGCGAGGGCGTGAGCATCCTCGCCGAGGACGCGGAGCTGTCCGACGAGATCGACGTGGAGCAGGCCCGAGCGGACGCGCAGAACGCGGACGACGTGCACCGGGCCCGGGCCATCGCGCGGCTGCGCGCCGCGGGTCACTCGGCCTGACGCGGACGAGCGGGCAGACGCCGTGGGGATCGCCGAACTGGTCGGGGTGGTCCTGTTCGGTGCGGTGGTGGTCCTCGCGTACCTCGCGTGGCGCCGCGTCCGGGTGTTGCGCGCGGGCGGTGTGCACGTCGCGCTGAGGTCCAGGATCGACGACTCGGGCCGGGGCTGGCACCTGGGCGTCGGGCACTACCGGGGTGACGAGTTCACCTGGTTCCGGGTGCTGAGCCTGCGCACCGGCCCCGACATGGTGATCTCCCGCGAGGGTTTCGAGATCGACGACCGCCGCGAGCCGACCGCGCCGGAGGCGTACGCGATGCCCACGGGCGCGGTCGTGCTCCGGTGTCGCGGCACCAAGGGCGAGGTCGAGATCGCGATGGGCCCGGACGCGCTGACCGGCTTCCTGTCCTGGTTGGAGTCGGCGCCTCCGGGCCGTTCCATTCCCTGGGCCTCCTAGCGGCTCAGGCCCGGTTCCTGATGCTCTCGTAGATCCGGGCGAAGCCCTCCTTGCCGTGACCGGCGTCGACCTGCCGCCGGATCAGGGCCTGCACCATCCCGACCACCTCGGTGGAGATGCCCTGGGCGGCGCTCGCGTCGATCATGGTGTCCAGGTTGGAGAACTCCAGGCTCTGCTGCCCCGGCACGGTGTAGTCGCCGCCGTCCACCACGGCGGCGAACCCGGCGAACGCGCCCGTCATCGCGGACAGCCACGAGGCGGCCCGTTCGGCGAACTCGCCGGCGGTGATGCCCGCGCCCGCGACCATGGCCGCGCCGTGCAGGAACCCGGCGAACATCGCGTACATGCCGGAGAGCAGGGCGAGGTCGTACAGCGGCGCGAGGCCCGGGTCCTCGCCGAAGTAGGCGCTCTCGCCCCACAGGTCGAGCAGCGGGCGGCACCGCTCGAACGCGGCGGCCGAGCCGCTGTAGAGGATCGAGGAGCCGGGCTGCCCGATCATGTGCGGCACGGCCATGATGCCGCCGTCCAGGTACACCGCGCCGTGCCCGGCGGCCCAGGCGGCGAGTTCCCGGGACTGCTCGGGCGTGGTGGTGGTGACGTTGACCAGGGTGCGACCGGCGAGCAGGTCGGCCACCGGGTCGAGCACCTCGCGCACGGAGGCGGCGTCGAAGAGGCACACGACCACCACGTCGGACGCGGTGACGGCGTCCGCCGGGGTGGCGGCGGCCGTGGCGCCGAGGTCGACGAGGGCGTCGGCCCGGCCGGGCGAGCGGTTCCAGACCGCGGTGGGGTGGCCCGCCCGGACCAGGGCCGCGGCGAGGGCGGAGCCCATCTCGCCGAGCCCGAGGACGGTCGCGGTCGCGTTCGTGTTCGTCATGCGGTGATCGTCCGTCCGGCCCAGCCCTTCTGGCCAGTACGGACTATTTTGTGCAGTACCCACCTTTTGGTAAGCACCCCCGGAGGGGCGATGGCACGGCGAGGTCCCTACATCTGCGGCATCGACGCCGCGATGGACGTGGTGTCCGGCAAGTGGAAGTCGCTGATCCTGTGGGAGCTGGACGAGCACGGCGTGCGGCGGTTCGCCCAGCTGCGCCGGGGCCTGCCGGGCGTGAGCGAGAAGATGCTCGCGCAGCACCTGCGGGAGATGGAGGAGGACGGCCTGGTGCGCCGCGAGGTGTTCCCCGAGGTGCCGCCCAGGGTGGAGTACTCGCTGACGGACGACGGGCGCTCGCTCAACGAGGCGCTGTCCGCGCTGGGGCGGTGGGGTGCCGAGCGGATCCGGCGCATCGGCGCGGAGAAGGTGTCGGCGGCGTCCTGACCGCCGGCCACCCACCGACGCGGGCGGCGTCCCGACCGCCGGTCACCCGCTCACGCACGCGGTGTTCCGGTCGCGGTCGGTGTTCTGATCGCCGGTCACCCGCGGGTGGCGGGGGTCGGCCGCGGGAACACCTCGGCCAGCCGGCGCAGGGCGTCCCGGTCGCCGGTGGCCGTCGCGGCGCCGGCGGCGACCTGCTCGGCCAGGCCCGACCGGCCGGCGGCCAGGTCGGCGAACACGTCCTCGCCGGTCTCGACCACGACGTCGGGGTGCTGGGCCGGACCGTGCGCGGCCTCCACCGCGCCGTCGTCCACGCGCACGTGGAACACCTCGTCGCCGACCCGGAACTCGTAGGTCACCCGCACGCCGGCCGCGGCGGCGGGGTCGAAGAACGCCTCCAGCGCGAGCACCGCCCAGCCGGGGTGGAACGCCTCGTCCGCGCGCCGCTCGCCCATCGCCCACTTCGCGCCCCAGCGGGCCAGCGCGAGCACGGCGGGGCCGAGGTCGCGGCCCGCCTCGGTGAGGGCGTAGGCGGGGGTGCGGGCCGGCGGCGGGAGGGTGACCCGCCGCACGAGCCCTTCGCGTTCGAGGTGCTTCATCCGGGCGGCCAGCAGCCCGGTGCCCAGGCCGCGCAGGCTCCTCTGGAGGTCGCCGAACCGCTTCGGCCCGGTCAGCAGCTCGCGGACGAGCAGGAGGGTCCAGCGTTCGCCGACCAGGTCGAGCGTGCGCGCGGTGGCGCAGTACTGGTTGTACGTCCGCTGCTCCACCCGCTCATCCTAGGGTCGGCGCGACCCGGCTCCCGAGGTCGAGCAGCACGTCGGCCACCCGCCGCGGGTGGGTCAGCACCACGTCGTGCGGGCCGTCGACCGGCACGGTGGCGTAGCCGAGGTCGGCGGCGAACCGGGCGAACGGGAACGTTTCGGGCACGCAGTGCACGCCCGTGCCGGGGATCCGGTCGACCGCGCCGCCCAGTCGGGCCGGCTCGGTGAACGACCGCAGCGGGTGGGCGCGCAGCCGCGGCGCGAGCCACCGGGCGTCGTCGGGGTCGGTGACGCCGTACGCGGCCGGTCCGGGCGGGGGGATCAGGCCGTCGGGTCCGGCGGCGGCGGTGACGCGGGCGGCGAACCAGTCCGGGGCCAGGTCGGTCAGGCTCGCGCCGTCGGGCCCGGCCCAGCCGTCGAGCAGCACGAGGTGCGCCACCCGGTCCGGCCGCCGGTCGGCCGCCTGCCGCACCACCAGGCCCCCGTAGCTGTGGCCGACGAGCACCAGGTCGGGGTCGGTCACGGCGTCCATCGCGGCCACCACCTCCTCGGCGTGCTCGGCGAGGCCGACGTCGCGGTCGTGTGTGAGGTCGGGCGTGGCGACGTGCGCGCCGGCCGCGGTGAGCAGGGGCGCGACCCGCTCCCAGGCCCAGCCGCCGTGCCACGCGCCGTGGACGAGGATGTACGCGGTCATGGTCGACCTCCCGGTCAGGCAACTTCCTGTTTTCGAACTGTATGCTTCAAAAACAGGAAGCGCCACCGGGTCCGGTCAGGCGTTCGCGCCCGGCCGCCAGAGCACGTCGCCGTCCGGGTTGGCCACGCGGGCCAGGATGAACAGCAGGTCCGAGAGCCGGTTCAGGTACTTCGCGGTCAGCGCGTTCGTCCGGTCGGCCTCGACCTCGATCAACGCCCACGCGGCCCGCTCGGCCCGTCGGGCGATGGTGCGCGCCTGGTGCAGCAGGGCCGCGCCGGGTGTGCCACCGTTGAGGATGAACGACTCCAACTTGCCCAGCCGGGAGTTGAACCCGTCGCACCACGCCTCCAGCCGGTCCACGTACGCCTGGGTGACGCGCAGCGGCGGGTGCTCCGGGTCGGGCACGACCGGCGTGCAGAGGTCCGCGCCCACGTCGAACAGGTCGTTCTGGACCTGGCGCACGACCTCGGCGACGTCGGGCGCGAGCGCGCCGAGCGCGAGGGCCACGCCGAGCGCGGCGTTGGTCTCGTCCACGTCGGCGTACGCGGTGATGCGGGGCGAGGTCTTGGGCACCCGGGAGAAGTCGCCGAGGCCGGTGGTCCCGTCGTCGCCGACGCGGGTGTAGATCTTCGTCAGGTGCACGGCCATGTCGAGCACTGTAGACACCGCAGTGCCGCACCACGGACGGGCACGATTCAGACCGTCCGTAGGATTGCGGCACAACGAGCGAGGAGTTCCTTACGTGAGTGAGCACTTCCGGGTTCAGGGCGGTGCGCGGCTCGTCGGCGAGGTCGCCGTCGTCGGCGCGAAGAACAGCGTGCTCAAGCTGATGGCCGCGGCACTGCTGGCCGAGGGCACCACCACCATCACGAACTGCCCGGAGATCCTGGACGTGCCGCTGATGGCGGACGTCCTGCGCAGCCTGGGCTGCGAGGTGACCCTCGACGGTTCGGTGGTCACCATCACCACGCCGAAGGAGCTCAACCACCGCGCCGACTCCGAGGCGATGGGCAAGCTGCGCGCGTCCGTCTGCGTGCTCGGTCCGCTGGTGGGCCGGTGCAAGCGCGCGGTGGTCGCGCTGCCCGGCGGGGACGCGATCGGCAACCGGCCGCTGGACATGCACCAGAGCGGGCTGCGCAAGCTCGGCGCGCACAGCGAGATCGAGCACGGCTGCGTGATCGCCGAGGCCGAGGGCCTGCACGGCGCGCAGATCTGGCTCGACTTCCCCAGCGTGGGCGCGACGGAGAACATCCTGATGGCGGCGGTGCTGGCCAACGGCACCACGGTCATCGACAACGCCGCCCGCGAGCCGGAGATCGTGGACATCTGCGTGATGCTCCAGCAGATGGGCGCGAAGATCGAGGGCGCGGGCACGTCCACGCTCACCGTGCACGGCGTGGAGTCGCTGCAGCCGACCGAGCACCGGGTGATCGGCGACCGGATCGTCGGCGCGACGTGGGCGTTCGCCGCCGCCATGACCCGCGGCGACATCACCGTGCGCGGCGTGGACCCGCACCACCTCGACCTGGTGCTGGAGAAGCTGCGGATGGCGGGCGCGGAGGTCACCACGCTCGACGGCGGTTTCCGCGTGGTGCAGACGGACCGGCCGCGCTCGGTGGACTTCGTGACGCTGCCGTACCCCGGTTTCGCGACGGACCTCCAGCCGTTCGCGATCGCGCTGTCCAGCGTGTCGGACGGCACGTCGATGATCACGGAGAACCTGTTCGAGGCCCGGTTCCGGTTCATCGAGGAGATGGTGCGGCTGGGCGCGGACGCGCGCACCGACGGCCACCACGCGGTGGTGCGCGGCGTGGAGCGGCTGTCCAGCGCGCCGGTGTGGGCGTCCGACATCCGCGCCGGGGCGGGGCTCGTGCTGGCCGGGCTGTGCGCGGACGGCGTGACCGAGGTCTACGAGATCTTCCACATCGAGCGCGGCTACCCCGGGTTCCTGGAGAACCTGCGCAAGCTCGGCGCGACGGTGGAGCGCGTGAACGCCTGACGGCGGGTCACTGCCGGAGCAGCAGCCGGGCGTCGGGCGCGTCGGCCGGGAAGACCAGCAGGCGGTGCAGGTCGTTCCGGTTCACCACGGTCACCTTGATCTTCGCCGCGCGCAGGCGCCGGACCAGGACGTCGGCCGCGACCGGGGTCGGCACGGCGGCCACCTCGGTCAGCAGGCCGAAGTCGTCGCCGGTGTGGTCGGGCACGGCCCGCCGGTCGACGCCGAACGCCCAGTAGAGCACCAGGCCGAGCAGCCCGAACACGATCACCATGAGCAGGAAGGTGGTGAGCGCCGTCACGCCCTCCATGCTGCCGCAGTCACGATTCAGTGAGCAACGGCACGCACGGTGGAGGTTACTGGTCAGTACGCTACGGGGGACCCACCCGCCCGCGAGGTCGCGTCGGTCGTTCGCGACTCGTCCGCCGACGTGCACGCCCTTCGACCGTCGGCGGGCCAGGCGCGAACGACGACCTGCCGGCGACTTCGCCGCCGTCTGCGGAGCAGCGGCCAGAGACACAGGGGTTGCCGTGCCGTACCCGGCCGACCGAGAGCGCGACCGCCCGTGGGTGATGCGGACGTACGCGGGCCACTCCAGCGCCGCCGCGTCCAACGCGCTGTACCGCCGCAACCTGGCCAAGGGCCAGACGGGGCTGTCCGTGGCGTTCGACCTGCCCACGCAGACCGGCTACGACCCGGACGACGAGCTGGCCCGGGGCGAGGTCGGCAAGGTCGGCGTGCCGATCAGCCACCTCGGCGACATGCGGCAGCTCTTCGACGGGATCCCGCTGGGCGAGGCCAACACGTCCATGACCATCAACGCGACGGCCATGTGGCTGCTCGCGCTGTACGTGACCGTGGCCGAGGAGCAGGGCGCGGACCGCGCGGCCCTCGCCGGCACCACGCAGAACGACATCATCAAGGAGTACCTGTCCCGCGGCACGTACGTGTTCCCGCCGGGGCCGAGCCTGCGGCTGATCACCGACGTGGTCGCGTGGACCGTGTCGAACGCGCCCCGGTGGAACCCGATCAACATCTGCTCGTACCACCTGCAGGAGGCGGGCGCGACGCCCGTGCAGGAGATCGCGTACTCGATGTCCACCGCGATCGCCGTGCTGGACTCGGTGTTCGACTCGGGCCAGGTGCCCGAGGAGCGGCGCGGCGAGGTCGTCGCCCGCATCTCCTTCTTCGTCAACGCCGGCGTGCGGTTCGTCGAGGAGATGTGCAAGATGCGGGCGTTCGTCCGGTTGTGGGACGAGATCACCCGCGACCGGTACGGCATCGCCGACCCCAGGCACCGCCGGTTCCGGTACGGGGTGCAGGTGAACTCGCTCGGGCTGACCGAGGCGCAGCCGGAGAACAACGTGCAGCGGATCGTGCTGGAGATGCTGGCCGTGACGCTGTCGCGGGACGCGCGGGCGCGGGCCATCCAGCTCCCCGCGTGGAACGAGGCGCTCGGCCTGCCCCGGCCGTGGGACCAGCAGTGGGCGCTGCGGATGCAGCAGGTGCTGGCCTACGAGACGGACCTGCTGGAGTACGAGGACCTGTTCGCGGGCTCGCATGTGGTCGAGGCCAAGGTGGACGAGATCGTCGAGGGCGCGCGGGCCGAGATCGACCGCGTGCAGGCGATGGGCGGCGCGGTCGCGGCGGTCGAGTCCGGCTACATGAAGTCGGCGCTGGTGTCGTCGCTGGCCGAACGGCGTCGGCGGGTCGAGTCCGGCGAGGACGTCGTGGTGGGCGTGAACCGGTTCGCCACCACGGAGCCGTCGCCGTTGCAGGCCGAGGGCGCGAACGCCATCGAGCAGATCGACCCGGTCGTGGAGCGGCAGGCGGTCGAGGCGATCCGCGAGTGGAAGGCGTCCCGCGACGACGCGCTGGTGAAGTCCGCGCTGGACGACCTGCGCGCGGCGGCGAGGACGGAGCAGAACCTGGTCGAGGTCACCCTCGCGTGCGCCCGCGCGGGCGTGACGACCGGCGAGTGGTCGCAGGCGTTGCGCGAGGCGTTCGGCGAGTACCGCGCGCCGACCGGGGTGTCCGCCGCGGCGGCGTCCGGCGAGGCGGGCGCGGAGATCGCCCGGGTGCGCGAGCGGGTGCGGGCGACCGGCGGGGAGCTGGGCGAGCGGCTGCGGATCCTGGTCGGCAAACCGGGGCTCGACGGCCACTCCAACGGCGCGGAGCAGGTCGCCGTGCGGGCCCGCGACGTCGGGTTCGAGGTCGTGTACCAGGGCATCCGGCTCACGCCCGCGCAGATCGTCGCCGCCGCCGTGCAGGAGGACGTGCACGTGGTGGGCCTGTCGATCCTGTCCGGGTCGCACCTGGAGGTCGTGCCCGCGGTGGTCGACGGGCTGCGCGCGGCGGGCGCCGAGGACGTGCCGGTGGTGGTCGGGGGGATCGTCCCGCCCGACGACGCCGCCGAGCTGCGCGCCCGCGGGGTGGCCCGGGTGTTCACGCCCAAGGACTACGAGTTGACCGGGATCATGGACGAGATCGTGTCCGTGGTCCGGGAGGCGAACGGCCTGTAGCCGCGCCCGTCCTCACTCCCAGGTCGCGGTGTCCGGGTCGATGCCGTGGGCGCGTGCGCTCGCGTCGACGACCAGGCGGAACCAGGCGGCGAGGCCGGGGCGGATGCCGTCGTAGTGGGCGGCGAAACCGGGGTCGGACTCGAACCCGCGGCCCAGGCACACCTGCATCCGCCTGGTGAGCGGGAAGTACGCGGCGAACACCTCGCGGTGCCGCTCCGCGAGGTGGTCCGCCTCCGGGCTGCCGGGGGCGACCCCGGCGTCCATCGCCTCGCCGAGGGAGCGCTCGAAGGCGGCCACGGCGTCGGCGACGGCCTGCCACTCCCGGGGTCCGCGCTCGGCGGACCGCTCGGCGTACTGGAGCCATTGCGGGGTGTCGCCGTAACGGCGGCGGGCCTCGGCGGGCCAGTCCGGGTTCCACCGGGGGCCGAAGATCGCGGCCTGCTCCTCGGCGGTGAGCAGCAGGCCGCGCTCGTGGGCCTCGATCATCCGGTCCAGCCCCGCGCCGAGCCGCCGGAGGTGCTCGATCCGCTCGGTGACCTGGGCCCGCTGCGCGCGCAGCGCGGCGGGCACGTCCGCGGCCGAGTCGTCCAGGACGGCCCGGATCCGGTCCAGGCCGAGGCCCAGCTCGCGGTAGACCACGATGCGGTGCAGGCGTTCCAGGTCGCCCGCGGTGTAGCGCCGGTACCCGGCCGCCGTGCGCAGCGACGGCCGGGCCAGGCCGATCCCGTCCCAGTGGTGCAGCGCCCGGACCGTCACGCCCAGGCGCGACGAGACCTGGCCCACGGTCAGGCCGTCGTCGTCGGTGTCAGGCACGGCCCTCATTGTGGTCGCCGGTGTCCGGCGGGGTGATCCCGACGGCGGCGAGGCCGCGCGCCTCCTCGCTCGCGGGGTCGAACGGCTTCGCCGCGGTGAACACCACCCGCGCGTTCTCGGGCGTGATCACCTCCACGTCGCGGGTGTTCCACGGCGTGTCCCGCGGGTCGCCGGCCGAGCCGGGTCGCACCGCGCGGCAGGACTCGACCAGGCCGTCGACCTGGTCGAGCACGCACGCGAAGCTGACGCTCATCGCGGGCGGTCGCTCCGCGACGCCGTCCGCGGCGACCAGGAGCACGTCCTGGAACGCCCACCGGCGCAGGTGCACCAGCGTGCCGGGGATGGCGAACAGCTCGATGAACCCGAGCCCGCGCACCCAGAAGTCCACCGACGCCGCCAGGTCGTCGGTCGGGATCGTGACGAACGCGGGCATCCCGTAGATGCCCCGGAACGGTTCCGGCGCGACCGCGTCCGGGCCGGGGGTGGGCACGGGGCTGATCTCGAACGCGTTGTAGTAGTCGCTCATGCGGCCACCCTCGGGCCTGACGTTGCGTGAGGGTCAAGCCGCGGTGACGTGTCCTGGGCCACGTCCGTCGATCCGGGTGAACGGGCGGCCGTGGTCGGGTGCCCCGGACCGCGGCGCGCGTCGTCACGGCGTCGGCGAACCCCGCGGTCAGGTGCTCCGGACCACGTCGTCCGTGGTCACGACCTCGGCGAACCCGCCGCCGCGCAGGTTGGCGGCCGTGGCGTGGGCGAGCTGGTCGGCGGTCAGGTCCTCCAGGTCGAACGTGAACGTGGCGTCCAGCACGACCCGCACGCGGTAGCCGAGGTTGCCGCCGACGCGCGCGGTCGTCTCGACGCACATGTTGGTCTGGATGCCCGCGAGCACGAGGTCGGTGACGCCGCGCCCCTTCAGCCACGCGTCCAGGTCGACCTCGCCGTGGAACGCCGAGTTGACGCTCTTGCCGAACACCAGGTCGGGGACGGCGCGGTCGAGTTCCGGCTTGAACCGGTTGCCGTCCCCGCCGGGCCGCAGCGGCGAGCCGGGCTTGGTGGAGTCGTGGCGGACCAGCACCAGCGGGCCGGTCCACGCGTCGAGCAGGCGGGCGATGTTGGCCTCCGCGTCGGGGTTGTTGCGCTTGCCCCAGACGGGGTCGTCGAAGGCGCGCTGCACGTCGATCAGGACCAGGGCGGTGTGGTCGGTCATGGCGTCGAGTCTGCGGTCGCGGCGGCCCGGAGCGGGAGTGGCGGAACCGGCGCGTTGGGGTACTTTCCTGCCATGCGCACGGTGGGTGTCCTGCTGCTGCCCGGGACCCGGGCGTTCGACGTCTCGGTGGTCGGCGAGGTGTGGGGCGTGGACCGGACCGACGCCGGGATCGGGCCGTTCACGCTGCGGCTGTGCGCCCCGGGCCGGGCGGCGACGCCCGTGCGGCCGGTGGGCGTCATCCCGGCCACGCACGGGCTGTCCGGCCTGCGCGACTGCGACCTGGTGCTGGTCCCGGGCCGGGTGGACCCGCTCGCGCCCGTGCCCGACGCGGTGGTGCGCGCGTTGCGGTCCTGCACCGGCACGGTGGCCGCGTTGTGCTCGGGCGCTTTCACCCTCGCGGCGGCGGGCCTGCTCGACGGCCGTGCGGCGACGACGCACTGGCGGCTGCTGGACGCGCTGGAGGCGGCCGCGCCGCGCGCCCGGGTGGTGCGCGACGTGTTGTTCGCCGACGAGGGCGAGGTGCTGACGTCGGCCGGCGTGGTGGGCGGGCTGGACCTGTGCCTGCACCTGGTGCGCCGGGCGCACGGCGCGGACGTGGCCGCCGCCCTGGCCCGCCGGCTGGTGATGCCGCCGACGCGCGAGGGCGGCCAGCGGCAGTACGTGGACCCGCCGCTGCCCACCCGGCCGGGCCGGACCGGCATCGCGGCCACCGTGGACTGGGCGGTGGACCGGCTGGGCTCGCCCATCGGCGTGGCGGACCTCGCCGCCCACGCGGGCATGAGCGAGCGCACCTTCCACCGGGCCTTCCTGGCCGCCACCGGCGACACGCCCGGCCGGTGGCTCCAGGTGCAACGCGTCCGGCTGGCCCGGCGCCTGCTGGAGACCACCGACCTGCCGGTGCACCGCGTCGCCGAGCGCGCGGGCCTCGGCACGGCCGCGAACCTCCGCCGCCGGCTGCGCGGCGAGCTGGGCGTGACCCCCGACGCCTACCGCCGCACGTTCCGCGTGCCCGCGGCGTCCTGACGCCTCACCGCGTCGCCACGGCGAAGACCCCGCCGTTGTCGTCCACCAGCAACCGCGCGCCCAACGGCTCCGCCAGGGTCACGGTGTAGGTCTGGCTGCGGTACATGGCGTCGCGCACGCAGCTGCCCCCACCGCCGCTCACCGTCCGCACCCCCACCTTCACCGCCGTCGCGCCCTCCTCCACCACCGGTTCGAGGACGGTCGGCTCCTCGCCGGGGCACGGCGGGGCCGGCGCGGGCAGCTGGACCTCCAGCTGCCGCCCGTCGGCGACGGCCCCCTGGTCCAGGGCGAAACCCACCTCGCCGAGCCGCCAGAACGCGTCGGGCGTGATCGCGGGCCACGCCCACACGCTGCCGAGCGCGGTCGAGAACCGCCACGCGGGCAGCTCCCGCCGCCCCCGGTCGGTGGGGAACTCGGCCGTGCCCAGCTCCACCGCCACGAACTCCAGCGGATCGCCGTCACGGCCGTCCGCCGACATCGCGGTCAGCGCCTCGCGCACCCCGATCACCGGGAACGTCGCCGGGCCGTCGGGCAGCCGCACCGACACCGGTCCCGGCGTCGGCGGTTCGACGCCGCCGAAGGTGAACCGGCCGCTGCCCGCGGCGACCTTCTCCTGCTCGCTGCCCGCCGTGCGCACCAACGCCGGCGGCGAACCGATCAGCACGATCGGGCGCGGCGAGGCGGTCACCGGGAAGGACGCCGGGTCCGGTCCGGCGGTCCGGCCGGGCGCACCCGGCATCGCGCGCTGCTCGGGCAGGTCGGGCAGCGCCGACTCGCCGCGGGCCGCGCACCCCGCCGCCAACAACGCCAGGGCGAGGGCCAAGAATCGCAGTCCCATGCCCGCTTGACGGTGTTCCCCCGGCAGGTGGTTGCACCGCCGGTTACGGTCGCAACATGGCCGAATACCAGCACATCCGCGTCGACCGCACGGATGACGTCGTGCGGATCACCATGGACCGCGCCGCACGGCGCAACTCGTTGTCCGCCGAGCACCTGGCGGAGCTGCTGACCGCGTTCCGGGAGGTCGCCGCGTCCGACGCCGCGGGTGTGGTGCTCGCGGGCGAGGGGCCGGTGTTCTCCGCCGGGCACGACTTCGCCGACGTGGCGTCCCGCGACCTGGAGGGCGTGCGCGACCTGCTGACCCTGTGCACGGACCTGATGCGCACCATCGAGTCCGTGCCCCAGGTGGTCATCGCCCGCGTGCACGGCCTGGCCACCGCCGCCGGCTGCCAGCTGGTGGCGTCGTGCGACCTCGCGGTGGCGGCGGAGGAGGCCGCGTTCGCCCTGCCCGGCGGCAAGGGCGGCTGGTTCTGCCACACCCCGGCCGTGCCGGTGGCCCGCGCGGTGGGGCGCAAGCGGTTGATGGAGCTGGCGCTGACCGGCGACGCGGTGGACGCGCGCACCGCCGAGCGGTGGGGCCTGGTGAACCGCGTCGTGCCGCTCGCCGAGCTGGACGACGCGGTGGACGAGCTGATGCGGCGCGCCACCCGCGGCAGCCGGGCCAGCAAGGCGTTGGGCAAGCAGACGATCTACGCCCAGCTCGACCGGCCCGAGGCCGACGCCTACGCCATCGCGGCGGAGGTGATGGCGGCGG
The DNA here is from genome assembly GCF_042752395.1 of Actinosynnema sp. NPDC059335. Taxonomy (NCBI): domain Bacteria; kingdom Bacillati; phylum Actinomycetota; class Actinomycetes; order Pseudonocardiales; family Pseudonocardiaceae; genus Actinosynnema; species Actinosynnema sp. NPDC059335. Next base: position 22,117 of record NZ_JBHYXZ010000087.1, read on the forward strand.
CGTCACAGACCCCGGCGGCCAAGGAGGGCATGTCCTCGTTCCTGGAGAAGCGCCAGGCCGTCTGGACCGATTAGCGGGCCGGGTCGAGCGCGAGGGAGGCGACGGCGAGGGCCAGGAACGCGGTGGGCGCCGCGATGTTGTGCAGCACGCGCGCTTTCAGGTGCGCGACGACGGCGCCGACGAAGAACAGCACCAGCCCGACCGCCGCCGCCCGGCCGATCACGGGGGCCCCGAGCAGGCCGAGCAGCAGCCCGACCGCGCCCGCGCCCTTCAGCGCGCCCAGCGCGGGCACCCACGACGCGGGCACGCCGACCTCGGCCGAGTTGGCCAGGACGAAGCGCGCCCGCGCCAGGTCGGCGACGGCGATGCCGGCGTTGGCGAGGATCGTGAGGACGGTGACGACGACGTGCGCTGCGGCCACGGGAACCTCCGGACGTCCGGGTGAGCGGGCGGCTGCCCACCCACCCGACGTGCGGGCGGCGCGCGAGGTGACCGGTCAGCCCACCCGCTTGTAGAACAACGTCGTCGGCCGCAGCTCGCCGTCCGGGTCGGCGGCGTAGTCCGGGATCACGCCCGCCTCGGTCCAGCCGGCCCGGCGGTACAACCGCTCGGCGGCCGACCCGGTTCGCGCGTCCAGCACGAGCAGGGTCGCGCCGCGCTCGGCCGCGCCCCGTTCGGCCACGTCGAGCAGCGCGCGGCCCAGGCCCCGCCCGCGCGCGTCGCGGTGCACGATCAGCTTGGCCACCTCGGCGCGGTGCGCGCCGTTGGCCGGGTCGGCGAACCGCACCTGGACGGTGCCGAGCACGCGGCCCCCGTCCCGCGCCACCCACAGCGCCAGCACGCCGTTCGCGACCGGCGCGGCCCTGGCCCGCCACCACTTGAGCGCCTGCACCCGCGACAGCGGCTTGAGGAACCCGACCGACGCGCCGTCCGCCACGGCGTCGGCCAGCACGTCGGCCAGCCCCTCGGCGCACGCCAGCAGCTCGGCGGAGGTCAGCTCCGCGATGCCGGTGGTCACGGTTGCGCGTGCTCGTGCAGCAGGAGCAGCGTGTACGCCGCGATCGACTGGGCATCGGTGATGTCACCGCGCGCGACCATCGCCTCGAACTCGGCCCGCGGGAACCACGCCGAGCGCATGTCCTGCTCCTCGTGCTCCCGCTCGTGGAAGCCCTCCGTCAGCTCGGTGGCCAGGAACACCCGGCCGCGCTGGCTGGACATGCCCGGCGCGACGTCGAGCATGCCGAGCTGCACCAGCCGGCCCGCCCGCAGCCCGGTCTCCTCCCGCAGCTCGCGCCGCGCGAGCGCCAGCGGCTCCTCGTCGGCCCGCTCGGGCGCGGTGCCCTGCGGGAACTCCCAGCGCCGCATGCCGAGCGGGTAGCGGTACTGCTCGACCAGCCGCAGCCGCTCGCCGTCCATGGGGATCACCAGCGCGAAGTCGGGCTTGTCCACCACGCCGTAGATGCCGGTGGTCCCGTCCGGGCGCCCGATGGCGTCTTCCCGGACCACCATCCACTGGTTCGCGTACACCTCACGCGATCCGAGGGTTTCCACGATCACTCTCCCTGTGCCGAATGCCGGGCGAGTTCCGACCGGCGTCGCCCGTAGGCGAAGTACACCACCAGACCCGCGGCGGACCAGACGCCGAAGGCCGTCCACGTGGCGGGCGCCAGGCCCGCCACCAACACCACGCACATCCCCAACCCGAGCAGCGGCACCACCGGCACCCACGGCGTGCGGAAGCCGCGCGGCAGGTCGGGCCGGGTGCGCCGCAACACCACCACGCCCACGTTGACCAGGCTGAACGCCACCAGCGTGCCGATGCTCGTGGCCTCCGCCAACTGCCCGAGCGGCACCAGCGCGGCCAGCGCCGCGACGACCACGCCCACCAGCACGGTGTTCACCGCGGGCACCCGCTTCGCGCCCAGCCGGGCGAACACCCGCGGCACCAGGCCGTCCCGCGCCATCGCCACCAGCACCCGCGTCTGTCCGTACAGGACGGTCAGCACCACCGACGCGATGGCGACCACCGCGCCCGCCGCCAGCACGGTCGCGGGCCACCCCGAGCCCGTGACCCGCAGCAGCACCGCGGCCAGCGACGCGTCCGAACCGGCCAGCGCGTCCACGCCCACCGCGCCCACGGCGGTCAGCGCCACCAGCACGTACACGACCGTGACCACCGCCAGCGAGATCACGATGGCCCTCGGCAGGTCCCGCTGCGGGTCGCGCGCCTCCTCGCCGGCCGTGGACGCGGCGTCGAACCCGATGAACGAGAAGAACACCAGCGAAGCCGCGCCGGTGATGCCCGCGACCCCGGCCGGCGCGAACGGCGCGAGGTTGCCGGCGCGGAACCCGAACACCGCCACCACCACGAAGAACACCAGCACCGCCACCTTGAGCAGCGTGGTCACCGTGGTCACCGCCGCGCTCTCCCGCACCCCGCCGAGCAGCACGGCCGTGGCCAGCAGCACGACCACCGCCGCCGGCAGGTTCACCACCTCACCGGACAGCGCCGAGGGGAGTGGGAACCCGAGCGCGGCGTCGAGGAACGCGTTGAGGTAGCCGCTCCAGCCGACCGCGACCGCCGCCACCGACACGCCGTACTCCAGCAGCAGGCACCACCCGCACACCCACGCGACCAGCTCGCCCAGCGTCGCGTAGGCGTAGGAGTAGGCCGACCCGGACAGCGGCACCGCGCCCGCCAGCTCGGCGTAGGACAGCGCGGAGAACAACGCCGCCAGGGCCGCCACGGCGAACGAGACGGTCACCGCGGGCCCGGCCACCGGCGCGGCCTGGCCGAGCACGACGAAGATGCCCGTGCCCAGCGTCGCGCCCACGGAGAGCGCGACCAGCGGCAACAGCCCGAGGCTGCGGCGCAGCCCCTGGTGCGCGCCCTCGTCGGCGATCGGGTCGACGGGCTTGGTGCGCAGGAGCTGCCGCAGCGGTGACACGTCGGCCGACGGTACCTGCCGGTGGTTCGGCGTTCGCACCCCGTAGCCTGTCGGCCGTGCGCCTCGTCATCGCTCGCTGCCAGGTCGACTACGTCGGACGCCTCACCGCCCACCTGCCCATGGCGCAGAGGCTGCTGCTGATCAAGGCGGACGGCTCGGTGTCGATCCACTCCGACGACCGCGCGTACAAGCCGCTGAACTGGATGAGCCCGCCGTGCTGGCTGATCGAGGACCCGGACATGTGGGTCGTGCAGAACAAGGCGGGCGAGAAGCTGATCATCACCCTGGCCGAGGTGCTGCACGACTCCAAGCACGAGCTGGGCCCCGAGCCGGGCCTGGTCAAGGACGGCGTCGAGGCCGACCTGCAGAAGCTGCTGGCCGAGCACGTCACCACGCTGGGCGAGGGCTGGACCCTGGTCCGCCGCGAGTTCCCGACCCCGATCGGCCCGGTCGACCTGATGTGCCGCGACGCCGCCGGCGGCTCCGTGGCGGTCGAGATCAAGCGCCGCGGCGAGATCGACGGCGTCGAGCAGCTGACCCGCTACCTGGAACTGCTCAACCGCGACCCGCTGCTGGCGCCGGTGAAGGGCGTGTTCGCGGCGCAGCAGATCAAGCCGCAGGCGCGCACCCTGGCCGAGGACCGGGGCATCCGCTGCGTCGTGCTGGACTACGACGCGCTGCGCGGCATCGAGTCCGACGAGTTCCGGCTGTTCTGAGTCGTCCGGGTCCACCGGACGGGTGATCCCGTCGCGGCGAGCGGCCGGAACGGGCTCGGGCACTTTCCCCTGTCGTGCCGGTATTCGGCCCGGCACGGTAATGTGACGCGAAGGCCACCACGACGTTTCCGCACTTCTGCGCCTTCCGCGGCACAAGCGAGTAACGCTCGGGGAGGAATGCCCATGCCCACTGCGCGCCCGGTTCTCCGAAAGGTCGCCGTGGTCTCGTGCGACATCGAGGGGCATTCCACTTCGGACCCCGACAAGCAGTTCGACAGGGTCCGCGAGATCAACCGGATCGTGGCCGAGTGGGTGGTGCGCCTCGGTCACGACAGCATCGCGTGGTCGTCCGGCGGCGACGGCGGGCACGTCGTGTTCCTCGACCCGGACTGGCACGCCGACGCCGTCGCGCTGCTCGCGAGGTTGCGGGGGTGGGCGTTGTCGGCCGGCGTGCCGCTGCGCATCACCGCCCACCACGGCGTCGCCGCCGAGACCAGCGGCGCGGACGGGCGCCGGCAGCCGGTGGGCGAGGCCATGAACTACGCCGGCTGGCTGCTCGCCCAGGTCATGCCGGCGGGCGTGGTGGTGTCGGACGCGTTCCGGGAGGAGGTCGTCTCCTCGAACGCCGACCCGACCCTGCGCTTCGAGAAGCCGCGGCTGTTCCCGCACCGCAACCTGCAACCGCAGTTGCTCCACCTCCTGTCGTTCCCGGACATGCCGTCCGCGTGGGGCGGTCGGGGGCAGGACGACCGCGCCGCCTTCCTCGACAGCCGCAGTCGGGCCGACGGGTGGGAACTCCTCTACTACGCCAAGCGCATCTGGCAGGTGAACTCGGGCGACAAGGAAGTCGCCATGGCGCTGGCCGGGGTGCCCGACAAGCTGAAGTCGTCGGGGGAGCGCGAGAGCATCTTCTCGGTCCTGCGGCCGGGGCAGCTGAACGAACTGCTCCGCCTCGGCCAACTGGTCGAGCGCAAGGCCGGCGAGATCGTCTGCAAGTTCGACGACCCGGGCGACTCGTTGTTCCTGATCCTGCGGGGCCGGGTCGGGGTCTACAACTTCGAGGACGAGGGCTACGGACCCGTCACCGAGCCGCGGCACGAGCACACCGTGGGCGACATCGTGGGCGAACTCGCCTACGCGCTCGGCCGCAACCGCACGGCCGACCTGGTCGCGCTCACCGACGTGGCGCTGCTGTCGTTCAACAACGACGACATCCGGGCGCGACTGTCGCGGAGCAGGCAGGGCAAGCTCGCGGTGGACCTGCTGGACAACTTCGTCAACGAACGGGTGCTGGAGCACGTCGCGCAGACGGCGACGTACCTCGTCGGGCCGAACCGGACGGGACCGCTCAGCTCCGTCGGCGACGAGGGCTCCAGTCCGGAGGACCGGGACGAGGCGTGGCGCGAGGCGCTGCGGGTGCTGGAGGAGCACAGCTACCTCATCCCCGTGCGCAAGGGCGCGGTGGACCTCGACGTCGAGCTGCTGAGGCAGGGCGAGCACGGCCTTTACATCCTCACCAGCGGGGTGGTGCGACCGGTCGACGAGCCGAACGTGACGTTGCAGGGCGTCGACTTCCCGGTGCTCTGGGTCGACCTGCCGGAGCTGGTCTCCGGACAGGCGAAGTCGTACGAGGTGGTGCGGGACGCCACGTCGATGAAGATGCTCTACATCGGGGCCGACGGCATCAACGACCTCACGGTGCCGCAGCGCACGGCGCTGAAGACCAAGTTGCGCGACTCCGTCGGCCGCAAGCCCGACGACTACGAGTTCGACGTCTACCTCTGCCACACGAAGCGGGACGAGCCGCTCATCCGGGAGATCCGCGACCGCCTCACGGCCGCCGACGTCCGGTGCTGGTACGACGACGTCGAACTGGAGGCGGGCGACCTGATCACCGAGAACATCCAGGTGGGCCTGCGCAGCAGCCGGTACGTGCTGGCGTGCGCCAGCGCGAACTTCATGGCGTCGGAGTGGGCGACGCGCGAGTTCGGCTACGCGCTCCACATGGACGTCAAGCGGCGTGACAAGCCGCAGGCCCTGGTGCTGATGCTCAACGAGGAAGACGACAAGGACGACGCGGTCCCGCCGCTCGCCCGCGACATCAAGCGGCTCCACTACCGGAGGGACGGCGACTTCGAGAAGCTGGTCGCCCTGCTGCTCCGGCGCGGCGCGGCGGCGAGGTAGCGGTGGGCGGGGACGTCCACAACCGGGCTTCGGCCACGTCGGCGAACCTGGTGCAGGCCGGCCGGATCTACGGCGACCTGCACTTCCACGACTCCAGGCCGGCCCGCCCGGCCCCGAGGCAGCTCCCCGCGCCGCCGAGGTGGTTCACCGGGCGCGCCGAGGAGTCGCGGCGGTTGGACGACCTGGTGCGCGGGCAGCGCGCGCCGGTCACCGTCGTGTCCGGTCCGGGCGGGGTCGGCAAGACCGCGCTGGTGGTCGAGTGGGCGTGGTCGCGCGCGGACGAGTTCCCCGACGGGCAGCTCTACGCGGACCTGCGGGGCTACGGACCGGACGAGCCGCTGGACCCGACCGAGGTGCTCGGTTCCTTCCTGCGCGCCCTGGGGGTGCCGGACGGGGAGGTGCCCGGCCCGGCCCACGAGCGCGCGGGCCACTTCCGGAGCGTGCTCGCGGGCCGCCGGGTGCTGGTCGTGCTGGACAACGCCGTCAGCGCCGACCAGGTGCGCCCGCTGCTGCCGGGCAACCACTCGTGCCCGGTGCTCGTCACCAGCCGGGACGCGCTGCCCGGCCTCGCGGTGCACGACAACGCGGAGTCGCTCGGCGTGGAGGTGTTCGACCGGGGCAGGAGCATCGACCTGCTGCGCGCCCTGCTCGGCGACCGGGTGGTCGGCGACGACGCCGCGGCCGACCTGGCCGGCCACTGCGCCGGTCTCCCGCTCGCGCTGCGGATCGTCGGCCGGCTGGCGCTTTCCCGGCCGGAGGTGCCGCTGGCCGCGGTGGCCGCCGAACTCGCCGACGAGCGCGAACGGCTCGACGCGCTGGACCTCGGCGACGACGCGCGGTCGGCGGTGCGCCCGGTGCTGTCGTGGTCCTACCACCGCCTGCCCGAGCCGACCGCGCGGGCGTTCCGGCTGCTCGGCGCGCATCCCGGCCGGGAGTTCGACGTGCCCCAGTTCGCCGCCCTCTGCGGTGCGACCCGCGCGCGGGCCACCCGGGTGCTGCGCGAACTGGTCGACAAGCACCTCGTCGTGGAGTCGTCACCGGGCCGGTACTCGTCGCACGACCTGCTGCGCCTGTACGCGGCGGAGGTGTGCGCCGCCGGCGACCCGGCGGAGGTCGCGGCCGCCCGCACCCGTCTGCTGGACCACTACCTGCACACCGCCGACCGGGCCGACCGCCTGGTGACGCCGAACCGGTACCGGCTGCCGCCGGTCGGGTCGGCCGAGCACGCGGTGTCGTTCGACGACCGCGCGGCGGCGTTGTCGTGGCTGCACGCCACGTGGTCGGACGCCGTGGCGCTCGGCCGGCTGGACTGCCCGGAGCTCGACACCCGGCGGTGGCGGCTCGCGTACACGCTGCGCGGCTACTTCTTCCTCGCCAAGCAGTGGCGCGGCTGGATCGACAGCCACGAGGCGGCGCTGGCGGCGTGCCTGCGGCTGGGGGACCGGCACGCCGAGGCACGGATCCGCAACGACCTGGGACGGGCGATGCTGGAGTGCGGCCGACCGGAGGCCGGCGCGGTCCACTACGAGACCGCGCAGCGGTTGTTCGCGGAGGTCGGCGACCGGCACGGCTGGAGCAACGCGGTCGCCAACCGCGCGGTCCTGCTGCGCCGGACCGGGGACCTGGAGGGGGCGTTGCGCCTCAACGCCACCGCGCTGGACTACTACATCGAGGCCGGGGCACGCCGCAACACCGCGATCGCGTGGCGCAGCCGCGCGAAGATGCACGTCGAACTCGGCGCGCTGGACGAGGCCGCCGCCGACCTGGAGCGGGCGATCGCGATCTTCGCGCAGCTCGACGTGCCGCTGGACCTCGCCGAGGCCCACAACCTCGGCGGCGTCATCGCGTCCCGGCGCGGACAGCGGGCGCGGGCGGAGGCCGAGCACCTGAAGGCGCTGGAGGCCGGTCGGGCGTGCGGCAGCCGGTACGAGGAGGCCGAGGCGTTGCGCTCGCTCGGTCGGTTGTCGGCGGACCGGGGCGCGGTCGATCCCGCCGCGACGCGGTGGAGAGCGGCACTGGAGCTGTACCGGGAACTGGGGTCGCCCAAAGCCGACGAGGTCGCCGCGGAATTGCGGGCGCTCCTCGCCGATACCGGCGATCCGGCATCACCCGGGTAAGCCGTTCGGGCGCGTGGCACGGCGGATTTCCCGATATACGCTGACCCTCCCGTTGACGGGCCTGGGGAGGCGCTGTGCGAAGACGAAGACCCGGTTTACTCGTCCTGCTCCCGTTCGCTCCCCTCCTCCTGGCCGGCTGCGCCGCGCAGCCGCCCCTCCCGGCGCCCGTCGTGGCGGCGTTGAGTTCGACCGCCGTCGCGCCTTCCCCCGCCGCGCACCTCGCGGCGCAGCCGCTCGCCGGTCACGCCGGCGGCGAGCTCCGGCTCAGCGGCGACGGTTATCCCGCACACGGTCGAGTGGTGTTCACCTTCCACGGCCGGCGCATCGGCGACACCACCGCGGACGCGGTCGGCCGGTTCGCCGACGTCCCGGTGCGGGTGCCCGACTCCTTCGGCGACGCCGCGCCCGGCACGCAGGTCACCATCGGCGCGACGTCCGGACCGGTCTACGCCGAGACGCCGTTCGTCCTCACCGGCTGATCCCCGCCCCGTCGGGCGCGGCCCCTCCCACCTGAGGTTTAGCCCGGGGTAGTTCAAACCGGCGAAGGTCGCCGAGGTGCACTACCGTCGGCTTGATCGGATGTGCGGTAGTGCGCGTTCGTGCGTTGTCGCGCGCGACGGTGTTCGGGGTTGTTCGATCAGGGAGGTGGGCGGACGTGCCCGTGCTGGCCCAGGTGGATCTCAGGCTGGACGCCGGTCCGTTGGACTACGCCCTGCTGGCCGTGTACTTCCTGTTCGTCCTCGGCATCGGCTTCCTGGCCCGCCGGTCCGTCTCGTCCAGCCTGGACTTCCTGCTCTCCGGCCGCTCGTTGCCCGCCTGGGTGACGGGTCTGGCGTTCATCTCCGCCAACCTCGGCGCGATCGAGCTGCTCGGCATGGCGGCCAACGGCGCGCAGTACGGCATGGCGACCATGCACTACTACTGGATCGGCGCGATCCCGGCCATGGTGTTCCTGGGCCTGGTGATGATGCCGTTCTACTACGGCTCGAAGGTCCGCAGCGTCCCGGAGTTCCTGCGCCGCCGCTTCGGCAAGGGCGCGCACCTGGTCAACGCGATCAGCTTCGCCGTCGCCCAGGTGCTGATCGCGGGCGTGAACCTGTACGCGCTGGCGTTCCTGCTCAACCTCATGCTCGGTTGGCCGATCCCGTTCTCGGTGGTCGCCGCCGCGTTGATCGTGCTCGCGTACACCACGCTGGGCGGCCTGTCCGCGGCCATCTACAACGAGGTGCTGCAGTTCTTCGTGATCGTCGCCGCGCTGCTGCCGCTGACCGTCGTCGGCCTGCACCGGGTGGGCGGCTGGGACGGCCTGGTGGACCGGGTCACCGCCGGTCCGGGCGGGGCGGAGCAGCTCTCGGCGTGGCCCGCGACCGAGCTGACCGGCATCGAGAACCCGGTGCTCAGCGTCATCGGCATCGTGTTCGGCCTGGGCTTCGTGCTCTCGTTCGGCTACTGGACGACCAACTTCGCCGAGGTGCAACGCGCGCTGTCGGCGAAGAGCATGTCCGCGGCCCGGCGCACGCCGATCATCGGCGCGTACCCGAAGATGCTGATCCCGTTCGTGATCATCATCCCGGGCATCATCGCGGCGCTGATCGTGCCGGAGATGGTGGCGCTCAAGGCGGGCGAGGACAGCGGCGGGGTGGTCTACAACAACGCGCTGCCGGCGCTGATCGGCGAGTTGCTGCCCAACGGCATGCTCGGCATCGCGATCACCGGCCTGCTGGCGTCGTTCATGGCGGGCGTCGCGGCGAACGTGTCGTCGTTCAACACGGTGTTCACGTACGACCTGTGGCAGGACTACGTCAAGAAGGACCGGCCGGACGAGTACTACCTGCGGGTCGGCCGGCTCGCCACGATCGGCGGCACGGTGGTCGCCATCGGGACGGCGTTCCTGGCCTCCGGCTACGGCAACATCATGGACTACATCCAGGCGCTGTTCTCGTTCTTCAACGCGCCGCTGTTCGCCACGTTCATCCTGGCCATGTTCTGGAAGCGGATGTCGGCGGCGGCGGGCTGGTCGGGCCTGGTGGCGGGCACGCTCGCCGCGGTGCTGGTGTTCGTGCTCGCCGAGACCGGGGTGCTCGACCTGCCGGGCCAGGGCGCCAGCTTCGTCGGCGCGGGCGTGGCGTTCGCGGTGGACATCGTGGTGAGCGTGGTGGTGACCGCGTTCACCCGGCCGGTGCCGGAGGAGCGGCTGGTCGGGCTGGTCTACAGCCTGACGCCCAAGGCGGACCGCAGGCACTCCACCACGGGCGACGACGCGGGCTGGTACCGCTCGCCGGTGCTCCTGGGCGTCGGCGTGCTGGTGCTGACCGCCGTGCTCAACATCGTCTTCCGCTGAGCGTCGTGCTCGACATCGTCTGTCGCTGAGCGTGGGCTGAGCGTACTCGGGAGTGAAGGAGGTGGGTCGTGGCGCACAAGGCCGGCCTGTTCGACCTGCGACTGGTGATCGCGGTGCTGTTCGGCCTCTACGGCGTGGTGCTGCTGGTGGTCGGGCTCGGCTTCACCGACGAGGCCGACCTGGCCAAGGCGGACGGGCTCAACATCAACCTGTGGACCGCGGTGGGGATGCTCGCGCTGGCGGCGGTGTTCGCCGCCTGGGCGCTCCTGCGGCCGGTGATCGTGCCCGATGAGGAGGGGCAGGACGGGCGTCAGCGCCGGGGGTAGACCGGGTTGAACGCCTCGACCGTCCAGGTGTCGAGCCAGCGGACTGCGCGTCGGATGCGGTTGCGCATTCGGTGATGATCCTTTCGTCGGGGTTCACCAGGTTCAGCGCGTCGATCTTCTGAATCGTTCCCGAGGGTCGTAGTGAGGACGGACACAGGGTTCGTGCCACGAATGGCGCAGTCGGTCGCTACCGTGCACCCGTGCCCCGTCTCGTCGCCGTGTTGAGCTCGATCCTGCTGCTGGCCGGCTGCGCCGGGGCGGATCTGGCCAAGCAGCACTTCCCGCGCACCACCATCCCGGCCAACGCCGAGAACGTCTCCGACCCGAGCGGGACGAGCCAGACGTCGCCGCCCGTGTCCGGGCAGCCGGTCGACCCGGCGTTCGCGCCGGACCGGATGCGGCTGACCGACCCGTGCGAGCTGCTGGACGAGGAGGTCCTCAAGCGGCTCGGCACGCCCGGTGAGCGCTCGCGCAGCGGCTTCAGCCGGTGCTCGAACTTCATGAAGGACAAGAACGGCAAGGACCTCGCGGTCACGGTCGAGATCGGCCAGACCATGACCACCGAGCTGAAGAACGCCGACAAGCAGCTCGCCGGCCTGCGCAGCTACGAGCAGGTGCTGGAGAACAGCGCGTGCTTCGTCTCGGTGATCACGCAGGAGCAGCCGGGCCTGGGCATCACGGTCCAGATCGGCTACGAGGACGGCGACGCGTGCGGCCCCGGCCGCCAGGTGGCCGAGTCCGTCGTCGAGCGGCTCAAGGCGGGCGGGGCGGCCCGCACGCCCGCGAAGGGCTCGCTCATCACGCTGGACCCGTGCGTCCTGCCGGACCGGCCGACGATCGAGGCGGCGTCGGGGGCCGGTTACCGTGTGTATCCGTACGGCCTGCACACGTGCGCTTGGGTCGGTGAGGACCGCGAGCTGACGCTCACGCTGCGCGAGGCGTTCATCCCCGACGACCGCGAGTTCGACGAGGGGCAGACGGAGGTCGACCTGGGCGGCGGCGTGACCGGGTACCAGGTGGCGAGCAGCACGGCGTTCCCGTCCTGCGAGGTCAAGTGGGTGCAGCTGGTCGGCTCGGACAACGAGGGCGAGATCGTCGACGTGAAGTCCGCCGGGCCGAAGGACTCGGAGTTCGACCGCTGTGCGGCGGCGGTGGCGTTCGCCAAGGCGGTCGTCGGCAAGATCCCGAAGGGCTGAACGGGGGCTGACATCACCACCCGTTACCCGTTACTGTCCGGTAACACCCGCGTTCGTGCTTCTGCTCGTGCTTGGAGGGCCAGATGACGCAAACCGCTCCCCCCACTCCCGCGCGCGCCGACGACGAGCAGCGGCGGTTCGCGTCGCTCGACCCCCGGACGGGCGAGGTCATCGCCCACCACCCCGTGGCGTCGGAGGAGGACGTCCGGCAGGCCGTGCGGGTGGCGCGGGAGGCGGCCGTGTTCTGGGCCGGGCTCGGGTTCGACGGCAGGCGGGCGCGGCTGGACGCGTGGCGCAAGGTGCTGGTCAAGCGGCTGGACGAGTTCCAGGCGCTGATCAGCGCGGAGACCGGCAAGTCGGCGGACGACGCGCGGACCGAGCTGGCGCTGGTCATCGACCACCTGCACTGGGTCGCCCGGAACGCGGCGAAGGCGCTGGGCAAGCGCAAGGTGTCGTCCGGCCTGCTGATGTACAACCACGCGGCGTCGCTGGAGTACCGGCCGCTGGGCGTGGTCGGGGTGATCGGGCCGTGGAACTACCCGGCGTTCACGCCGATCGGGTCGATCGCGTACGCGCTGGCGGCGGGCAACGCGGTGGTGTTCAAGCCCTCGGAGTTCACGCCCGGCGTGGGTGAGTTCCTGGCCTCGACGCTCGGCGAGGTGGTGCCGGAGTTCCCGGTGCTCCAGGTGGTGACCGGGTTCGGCGAGACCGGCGCGGCGCTGTGCGCGTCCGGAGTGGACAAGCTGGCGTTCACCGGGTCCACCGCGACCGGGAAGAAGGTGATGGCGGCGTGCGCGGCGTCGTTGACGCCGGTGCTGCTGGAGTGCGGCGGCAAGGACCCGCTGATCGTGGCCGAGGACGCCGACGTGCGGGCGGCTGCTGATGGTGCGGTGTGGGGCGGGACGTTCAACGCCGGGCAGACGTGCGCCGGGGTGGAGCAGGTGTACGTGGCGGACGCGGTGTACGACGAGTTCGTCGCGCTGGTGGTGGAGAAGGCGAAGAAGTTGCGGCCGGGTGGTGAGGCGGACGCCCACTTCGGACCGATCACCATGCCGGGGCAGGTGGACGTGATCCAGTCGCACGTGGCCGACGCGCTGGAGCGCGGCGGTCGGGCGGTGGTGGGCGGGCTGGAGTCGATCCGGCCGCCGTACGTGGAGCCCGTGGTGCTGGTGGACGTGCCGGACGACTCGACCGCGGTGACCGAGGAGACGTTCGGGCCGACGCTGGTCGTCACGCGGGTGGCGGACGCGGACGAGGCCGTTCGGCGGGCCAACGCGTCGGCGTTCGGGTTGGGCGCTTCGGTGTACTCGCGCAACCGGGGCGAGGAGTTGGCCGACCGGTTGCGCTGCGGGATGGTGTCGGTCAACGCGGTGCTGGCGTACGCGTCGGTGCCGGGGTTGCCGTTCGGCGGGGTCGGCGGGTCCGGGTTCGGGCGGATCCACGGTGAGGACGGGTTGCGGGAGTTCACGTACGCGCACTCGGTGACGCGGAAGCGGTTCGGGGCGTTGTTGGACCCGATGACGTACGAGCGGGGCTCGCGCACGATCCGCCGCGTCCTGCGCATGGTCCGCCTCCTCTACGGCCGCTGACGCGCGTGTCCTACGTTCAGAACGCGCGTGTCCTACGTTCAGAACGCGCGTGTCCTACGTTCAGAACGCGTGAGTCGTACGTTCAGAACGCGTGAGTCGTACGTTCAGAACGCGAGAGTCCTACGTTCAGGGCGCGAGAGTCCTGCGTTGAGGGTGCGAGAGTCCTACGTTCAGGGACGGTGAGTTCAGCGCTCGGGTCCGGCTCGATTTGACATGGGGCCCTTACGGGTACCAGGGGCAGGCCAAAGCCGGCAGGCCCGGCGGGGAAAAGCG
>NZ_JBHYXZ010000088.1:0-25359 GCF_042752395.1 Actinosynnema sp. NPDC059335
GGCCGTGCTGGACGAACTCGCGGAACCCGGAGGCGTCGACGAGCTTGCTCGGGTCGCGGCGGGCGGGTTTGGTCACCGTGGGCAGCCTTTCGGGTCGGGGCCGTGGACGCGTCCGGGTCGCGGTCGGCGACCGGGCGTCACCCACGATGCTCTCACCACGGCTCCGATCGCCCGATGGGGTGTCTCGTGCGCGGAAACGGGTCACCCGGCGAGGGCGATCCGGTAGGTAACACGCCACGGCGACCTACGGCAGGTGAGCGCATGCGTCCCGAGGACGTGGTCGAACTGCGGGTGCACGGCGTGTCCGGGACGCCACCGGAAGCGGTGCTCGGCGACCCGTTCCCGACCCCGGTGGCCGGTGACGACGTCGCGCGGTTCCTGCGGGCGGGCCGACCGGCGCGGGCGCTGTCGAGCGGGCGGACCCGCGTGGTGGAGGCGTTCCACTGGGGCCGCTTCACCTCGGGCGGCGCGAGCCGGGCGCTGTGGCTCGCGCTGATCCCGTTCGCGGTGCTCAACCTCGCCCGGTACGCGCTGCTGGGCGCGGGCCGGCTCGCCGAGGCGGTGTTGCGGCTGCTCGCGCTGGTGCTGACGGGCATGCTGGTCACGGCCGTCGCCTACGCGTCGCTGGAGCTGCTGGTGCGGCAGTGCGCGGGCACGGCGGCGTGCCGTTCGGCGCGGCTGGGGTTCCTCGACGGCCTGCCGTTCGGCGCGATGCTGCTGGTGGGCCTGGCGCCGCCGGTGCTGGTGGTCGCGGTGCTGTGGTGGTTCGGCCGGCAGACGTTCCTGTACGAGCCCAAGGGCACGCACCACGTGTGGGAGACCCGCACCGGCAGCCTGGGCGACTACGCGTTCTGGCACACGTCGCCGCGCACGCCCGTGCTGCGGGACGCGCACGTGGCGGCGTCGTGCGCGGTGGTCGGCGTGCTGTGCGCGGGCGCGTTGCGGACCGAGCAGGCGCACCGGCCCCCCGACGCCCTGTCGTGGACGGTGATCGGGGCGGGCGTGCTGGTGCTGGCGTGGGCCGTGGGGTGCGTGGCGCTGTCGCCGGACCGGCGGGCGGTGAACTCGCGGGCGCTCAAGTGGGCGGCGGTGGCGTACTCGGCGGTGGCGGCGGGCGTCGCGGCCGCGTTCCTGTGGCGGCTGCCGACGGACGCGGTCGGCGCGGTGACGCCGCTGGCCGGGTTCGAGGCGGTGACGAACGTCCTGTCGGCGTCGGCGATGGTGCTGCTCGTGGTCCTGCTGGGCGCGTGCGCGCGGATGCGGCGCTCCGCGCGCGGCCGGGAGCTGATGGTCGCGGACAGGCGGTTCCGGCCGATGTGGCACGGGTACGGGGCGGTGGTGATCGCGGCGCTGGCGACCACGCTGGCGGTCGGGTTCAGCGGAGGGCTGGCGTACCGGGTGGTGGACTGGGTCGGCGACCCGGTGCCGGAGTCCGGGCGGCCGGGGTCGGTGCTCGGCACGGGCTACCTGGTCGGCGCGGGGCTGTGGGGTGTGCTCGCCATCGCGTTCGTGCTGCTGCTCGCGCCGGTCGTGGCGGCCATGGTGCGGCAGGTGTCCAGCGCGCTGGTGTTCGCCGCCGGTTCGGCGGTCGCGGCGGTGGCCGTGGTGCTGCGGTGGACGTCCGCGCCGGCGTGGGCGTCCTGGGTCGCGGTCGCCGCGGCTGGCGGCCTGTACGCGTTCGGCGCGGTGTCCGGCGTGCGGCACGCGGTGGGCACGGCCGTCCGGGACGGCGTGGTGGCCGACTACCCGGGCCGCCCGGACCGGCCGGGCATCGGCAAGGTCGCGGTGGCGCAGCGGGTGGCGTCGGCCAAGTACCGCTACCACTGGCTGCTCGGCGCGGTGGCGCTGCTGGGCGGCGCGCTGGTCACGGTGGGCGGCGGCCTCGCGCTGGCCCGGCTCGCGCACCCGGGCCGGCGGGCCGTGCCGCCCCCGGCCCTGGCGGACTGGCTCTCGACCCGGCCCGCGCGGGAGCTGGGCACGCTGGGCAGCCTGGTGGTGTCCGGTCTCGTGCTGGTCCTGGTGGTGCTGGGCGTGCGGTCGTGGCGGAGCCCGAAGCTGCGCACGGCGGTCGGGGTGGTGTGGGACCTGGTGGCGTTCTGGCCGCGGCTCGCGCACCCCATCTGCCCGCCGCCCTACGGCGGCCGGGCCACCATCGAGCTGACCTCGCGCGTCGTCCGGCTGGCCCGCCACCACGGCGTGGGCGCGGTGGTGCTGTCCGGGCACAGCCAGGGCAGCGTGGTGTGCTTCGCGGCGTTGTCGTTGGTGCGCCGGGAGAGCGAGCGGCCCGACCCGGCCGACGGCGAGCGCTACATCCGGCAGGCGGACGCGGTCGCCGCGCTGCGCCGGGTCGGGCTGGTCACCTACGGCTCGCAGTTGCAGTGGGCGTACTCCCGGCTGTTCCCGCACTACCTGGGGCACGCCGAGCTGCGCCGGCTGCACGCCGACCTGGGCGACCGGTGGTGGAACGTGCACCGGCTGACCGACCCGCTGGGCGGCCCGGTGCAGGTGTGGCCGGAGACGGCGGAGGAGCGGTTGTCGGCCGACCCCCGGCTGTGGGGCGTGCGGTGCGGGAACGACGTGCGGCTGCGCGACCCCGAGTTCCTCGACCCCGACCCGGACATGGTCGCCTCGCCGTTGCGCGGGCACGGCGACTACTACGACGACCCGGTGTTCGACGAGGTCGTGGCCCGGGTGGCGGACGCGGTGGCCACGCCGCGCGGCTCGGTGGTGGTCGACGGCGTCACGCTGTCCTGACCCGCACGGGTTCCGGGCCCGGTCGAGGCGGGTCGGCTCGCGCGGGGTGACGGGCGGGTCCTGCCGGTCCCGCCGTGGTCGAGGTGTGGCGGCGCGGAATTCTCCTCGACCGGGGCGATCGACGCATTTCCGGCACGGGTGAAGACGCGAAACGGTAAACAACCGCAATCGTGCGGAAAAGTCCGGCCGCGCGCCTGGGCATGAGAATTCCTCGGTTGTCCGGTCGGAGGCCGAAGGATGCGGTGAGACGGGTCGATCTTGCGGTCGATCCGTCGTCTACGCAGGTAGATCACGCGTTACGCCGTTGTGGTGCTGAGCTGTCCGTGAGATCAAAACGTCACCGGATACACCCGATCGTGTTGATGTTCATCTGAAAGAGTGAACACTCCGCTGATTGCGTAACAGGCTCTCCGGGGTGGGCTATAAGGATCGCAACGAACGCATAATTGATTCCCGGCCTGCCTGCGACGTCGCTCCTCGAACGCCGGCCGGCCGATTCTGATTGTTCGCCGGGTCGTGGCCACACGAATGCGGACAAGGGGAGATCCATGCTCACAGGTCTGTTCGGACCGCGGTGGCGGCGTCGTCGCCCGCCGCGGTCGGTCACGGCGCCGGCGCGGTGGTCGGTCGCCCTCGCCGCGATCGCGTTCCTCGTCCCGCCCGCGCACGCCGAGCCGGTGCACGCGCGGCCCGCGCACACCGGGCCCGTGCACGCCCAACCCGCCTCCGGTGACGACGAGCCGCAGGTCAAGCCGGTGCACGCGGTGCTGCTGGTGGACGAGTCCGGTTCGATCGACGCGGAGGCGATGCGGCAGCAGCAGGACGCGGCGAAGGTCATCGCGCAGGGCGAGTACTCGCCGGGCTCCACGATCACGGTCGTCGGGTTCGCGAGCCAGGACGGGCCGAACCAGAGCGCCGTCGACGTGGTGTGCCCGACGACACCGGTCCGCACCGCCCAGGACCAGGAGTCGCTGTCGTCGTGCATCGACCGGCTGCGGGTCCGGCAGCCCGCCGAGGGCAGCGGCACCGACCACGCGTCCGCGTTGTCCCAGGCGCTGTCGGCGCTGACCGACGCGCCGGCGGGCGAGCCGCGGATCGTCTTCCTGCTCACCGACGGCGTGCTCGACGTCTCCGGCAGCCCCCAGTACGGGCAGCGGGACAACCCGGAGCGCCGCAACGAGGCGGGCCGGCAGGAGGTGGCGCGCCAGCTGGAGATGGCCCGCCAGGCGGGCGTGCAGGTGTGGCCGCTGGGGTTCGGCGCGGTGGACAAGGCGCAGCTGGACGCCCTGGCGACCGGCGGCGCGCAGGCCACGTGCGGCGACCGGACGCCCAAGCCGACCGCGACGGTGGTGGGCTCGGCCGGTGACGTGGTGGACGCCATGCTGACCGCGTTCAGCGCGAGCCGCTGCGCGGGCAAGGGCCCCTACCAGCAGAAGAACCTCCCCGCCGGGGAGACGGTGGAGCTGCCCGTCGACATCCCCACGGTCGCCACGGACGGCACGATCCTGGTCGTGCGGCCCGACCCGCGCGTCACGGTCGCCTACCTCGACCCCGACGGCCGGGAGGTGCCGAAGTCGGGCCGGCAGGGCGACTCGGCGTTCCAGGTCAGCGGCGAGCAGAGCCGGGTGGAGGCGCTGCGGGTGGTCAACCCGGCGCCGGGCCGCTGGACGGTGCGCGTCACCGGCCGCAAGGACGTGCCGGACCAGGTCGTCGGCGTCTCGGTGCTGTGGCAGGGCGCGGCCCGCGCGGTGCTGACGGTGAGCCCGCCCGCGCCCGGCGCGGGGGAGGCCGTGACGGTCGCCGTGCGCCTCTACACCCGCAAGAACGCGGTGGTGGACCCGGCGGCGCTGGACCAGCTCAGCTTCACCGCGCGGCTCACCGGCGAGGGGTTCGACCCGATCCCGGTCGCGGTCGCGGACGACGGCCAGGGGCCGGACCGCACCGCCCGCGACGGCCTCTACTCGGGCACGGTCACCGTGCCGGGGTCCGCCTCGGGGGTGCTCCAGTTCTCCGGCGCGGTGTCCGGCATCGGCATCACCGGCGACGAGCGCCAGGTGAACACCGTGGTCAAGGACGGCCGGCCGGTGGTGCGGGCGCAGGCGCGGATGGCCGACGCGGTGCCGTTCGTCGCGCCCGGCGAGACCTGGGCGGGCACGATCAGCGTCAGCAACGACTCGGGCCGGCCCAAGCGGGTGCGGCTGGTGGTGGTGGACGAGGGGCCGGGCACGGTCGTGTCGGCCTCGCCCGCGACGTTCGACCTGCCCGCGTCCGGCGACTCGAAGGTGGACTTCGAGCTGCGGTTCGCCGCGAACACCGTGATCGGGGTCAACTCGGGCACGTTGCGGCTGGTGGACGACGCGGACCCGGACACGGTGTGGCACGCCCTGCCGTTCACGGTCGCCGTCTCCTACCCGCCCACCTGGTTGCAGCGCCTGCTGTGGCTGTGGATCACGCTCGCGGTGCTGCTGGTGGCGGTGCTGGTGGTGGTGTTCCTGCGCACCCGCAACCGCAAGCGGCTGCGCGACGTGCGCGGCCTGGAGGCCGGGCTGGTCACGGCGGCCGGCGCGACGCTGCACCTGCGCGCCGAGGACCGGCCCGCCCAGGTGTTCCGGTTCTCCCTGCGCCGCGGCCCGGCCGGGGAGCCGACGCACCTGGACCTGGCCCGCGAGGGCGAGGCCGTCTACGAGCTGCGCCGCGCCGAGGACGGGATCGCCGCCGAGCTGTCCACCCCGGACGGACGGCGGCACCGCCTCCAGGCGGGGGAGCAGGTCGACGCGGGCGGCGGCGTGGTGCTGACGTTCCGCGACAAGCGGCCGCTCAACGTGCGGGTGCGGGAGCCGCGGCCCCCGAAGCCCGAGCGGCCCGGCCGGGAGCGCGCGCCCGCCGCGTCGCGGGACCGCCCGCGCCCCGAGGAACCGCCCGTGCGCCAGGCCGCCCCGCGGAACCCGGCCCCGACCGACGACGACCTGCTCTGACCGGCTGGAGGAAGAACACCGTGATGAAGATCTACCAACCGGTCCTGTTCGTCGGCCTGGGCGGCACCGGCTGCCTGATCGGCGCGGAGCTGGAGCGGACGCTGCGCGGCGAGCTGTGCGGCCCGGACGGCACGAACCTGCAGGAGGTGCTGGGCGGCAAGGGGATGCTGCCGTTCCAGCTGCCGTCGTTCCTGCAGTTCGTCTACGCCGACCTGAGCGAGGACGAGTTCAGCAGGCTCCAACGCCGGGTGGTGCCCGGCGCGGAGCACCTGCCCGCCGCCGAGCGGACGTTCCACCTGGTGCGCGACCTGGTGCCGCGCCACGACACCTACCCGGAGGTGGCGCGCAGCCTGCGGCTCAACGTGTCGGAGGGCGTCGAGTGGCTGCCGCCCGCCGACGGCGAGCCGCGGATCAGCCCGCTGGCCAAGGGCGCGGGCCAGTTCCCGACGGTGGGCCGCGCCGCGCTGTTCGAGACGCTGCGCACCGGGCTGGGCGCGGCGCAGAACCCGATCAACCGGGCGATCGGCGCGATCAACAAGTCCGGCGGCGAGCTGTCGCGCCTCGGCGGCCGCCTGGGCAACGCCTGCGACGTGTTCGTGGCGTTCTCGGTGGCGGGCGGCACCGGCAGCGGCATCTTCTACGACTACCTGCACCTGATCGGCGACGCGCTCGCCCGCAGCGGCTACCGGGCCCGGATCTACCCGCTGGTGCTGATGCCGTCGGCGTTCGAGGAGGGCCTGGGCGGCGGCCGGCCGGCGCGGCTCAACGCGGGCCGGGCCCTGCTGGACCTGTTCCGCCTCGTGGACGACCAGAACTCGCAGGTCGCCGGCACGGAGCTGGACGGGATGGGCCTCACCGGCGCGTTGTCGGTGCGCTACCCGACGGGCGGGGACCTGCGGCTGCGCGCGGGCACCGTGCAGACCGGGTTCCTGTTCAGCCGCAGCACCGGCGTGGAGCGGGAGGACCTGCACCGGTCGGTGGTGTCGCTGGTGTTCTCGCTGATCGGCACCGGCCCGACCGAGGCGGTCGGGCAGCCGCAGGGCACGGACCGGATGTACCAGTCGTTCGCGGACGACTTCATCAACCGCGCCGCCGAGCGCGAGCTGCCGTCCACCAGCGGCATCGGCAACCGGGGCGTGTCCACGAGCCTGGTGGCGTCGATGACGGTGCCGGTGGACGACCTGGCCGACATCGTCAGCTCCCGGCTGCTGGCCGAGGCGGTCACCGAGCTGCTGGAACCGCCGCCCGGCCGGGCGGAGGGCAACCGCGGCCCGATCACCGAGATGTTCACCGGCTCGAACCTGGACCCGTTGCGGCAGCGGGCGCCGGTCGAGTTCGCCGAGCCGCCGATCGCGGCGGGCGCGGAGGCGGTGCTGCGGGCGTTGAGCACGCGGGTGAACACGATGGAGGCCGCGCTGACGGCGCTGGAGCAGCAGTTGCGGCAGCGGGTGCCGCAGCTCGCCCAGGACTTCGACCCGCAGCGGGCCATCGAGCTGCTGCTGGCCGACCACGACCTGTTCCGGGTGCACCGGGTGTTCGCCGGGCACCCGGTGCTCGCCGACCCGGCCGACCAGCGCGGGTTCGCCCGCATCCTGGAGAGCAGGCGCGGGGAGCCGGAGCCGCCGGACGGCGTGGGGCTCGCGCCGCCGCAGCCGCTGCCCGTGCGCAACCGGCTGTTCAGCCGGATCAAGTGGTCGGACCCGGTGGTGCGGCACGCCATCGAGGAGCAGAACCGCTGGTACCAGTGGCGGGCCAAGCGGGCCTGGCACGCCGCGTGGAACGAGCAGGCCGGCCGGTGGCAGCGCACGCTGCGGCAGGCCGACGCGCAGCTGCGCGACATCGTGGAGGCGTTCGCCGAGCACGCCCGCCTGGACGCGCCGCGGTTCACCCGCCGCGCCCGCGAGCTGTACCGGCCGCGGGTCGGCGTGTCGTACCTGCTGCCGCCGCAGGGCGGCGACCTGGAGCCGTTCTACCAGGCCGTGCGGCGGCGGTTCGTGGAGACGCTCGCCGCGCAGGACCGGCTGCGGCCCACCGCCTCGGTCGGGGACCTGCTGACCGAGCTGGTCGGCCCGGACGGCTGGCGCACCGCGTACCGGCAGGCGTTGCAGGACGGGCCGCAGCGCGCGGTCGGCGCGATCCGGGAGCGGCTCAAGCGCGAGGTGCAGCTGCTGTTCCGCCACCAGGACGCCGAGCGCGCGCCGCTGCTGCCCGCGTTGCAGGACCTGCTGGCGGCCGCGGCCGGCTCCGAGACCGCGCGCGTCGGCGAGGACGACCTGGTGCAGTTCCGGCAGAAGCTCGCGGGCCTGGTGCCGGGCGGGTTCTCGCCGCCGGGCGCGGGGCCGATGAAGGTGCTGTTCTCCTACCCGGCGGGCAGCGCGAGCCCGGAGCTGGAGAAGTTCCTGCGCCAGGAGGTGAACCTGCCGCGCGGCGCGGACATCGTGCTGGACTTCCGCCCCACCACGGCCGAGTCGATGGTGGTCGTGCTGTTCCGCTCCTCGATGAGCGTGACCGAGGTGCCCGAGCTGCGCGAGGTGCTGCGCACGTGGTCCGACGCGCAACGCCGGCCGCAGGACCAGGACTTCCTGAAGTGGCGGCAGCGCACCGGCTACGACTTCAGCTACCTGGCCACCACCGAGGAGCACCGGGTGCTGATCCTGCACCGGCTGCTGTGCGCGATGTGGAACGGGCAGGTGACGACCGAGGGCGACCCCGAGTCGCCGACCGCGATCCAGGTGCGCCTGGGCGGCCCGGACGACGTCTCCATGCGGCTGCACCTGACCGACTACTTCCGCATGTCGTCGTGGGCCAGCGTGCTGGGCGCCTACGAGGAGTGGACGCTCACCGACGACGAGGACATCCGCCGCGACTTCGGCGCGCGGCTGATGGCGTCGCTGCCCGACCGGCTGGACGAGACGCCCTCGATGCCGTCGGACCTGTACCGGGTGGTGGTGGACCTGGCGCGCAAGCAGGCCGCCGCGCTGCCCGCCGCGCTGGAACGCCTCGGCAAGGCGGGCGCGGGCCGGGCGCAGCAGTTGCGCGAGTTCTGGACCAGCACGTTCCCGGCGGCGCTCGACCTGCCGTTCCGCGGCGTCACCTCGCCGGTGCAGGGCACGCTGCGCGACCTCGAGGAGTGGGTGGGGCGATGACCGCGAGCACGGCGAACACCCGCGCGGTGCGGGTGGTCGACCTGGTGGAGGACCGCGACGTCGGCGAGGCGTGGCTGCGGGAGACGCGGCGCGGCGACCGCTTCGACGACGTCGACCGGGTGGTCATCGTGGACGGCGTCGGCGACGTCGCGGGCGACTTCCCGCTCTACGAGCACCTGTGCGCGCCCGGCTTCCAGCTCATCGTGGTGGCGGTCGGCCGGCCCGACGAGGACGGGTCGGGCGCGCGGCTGCGCCTGCCCGGCCAGCTCACCCGGCACGAGGGCGCGGCCGTGCTGTGGGTCGGCGACGAGCACGGCGTCTGGTGGGGACCGGAGCACGCGGGCCGGGCCGGGCACCGGCCGACCGGCGGCTCCGGGCTGGCGGAGCTGAAGGAGGTGCTGGGCATCGAGGACGTCTTCGCCGACGTGGTCGAGCGCGCCCGGCTCATCCCGCACGCGACCGCGAGCCCCGCGCTGCACGTGGTGTCCGGGTCGCTGCGGTCCGACGAGGTCGCGGCCACCCGGTTCGCCGCGGTGGCGCGCCTGACCGGCCCGACCCGCGCGGCCGGCCGGGTCGCGCTCGACCTGGCCGGGCCGGAGGCGGGGGTCTCCGTCGTGGCCCCGGACTCCCGGGTGGACCGGCAGCGCGCGGTGGCGGTCGAGGCGGCGGAGGCGGCCGACCGGCAGGCGGCCCTGCTGGGCGCGTGGACGACGATGCTGCGCACGTCCGGGCGGCGGGACGTGCGCGCGGCCGTGGTGGAGGCGGGCGTCGAGCTGGACGCGTACGTGGCGCTGGTGCGCGAGGCGGCCGAGGTCGTCGGCGCGAGCGTGCGCGCGGGCGTGCCCGCCGGGGAGCGGCCGGCCGGGTTCGGGTTCGCGCCGCCCGCCGAGGTGGAGCCCGCGGCGGTGGCCGCGAAGGTGCGCGCGGTGGTGGGCGAGGAGCTGGGCGCGGGCCGGTCGCTGGTCGACGTGGCCGCGGCGCTGCGCGGCGAGGCGACCCGGCTCACGCCGGGCGGCACCAAGCGGGTCGAGGCGGAGCTGGACGCGTGCTGCCCGCCGGGGCTGTCGGCCGCGCTGGCCGACCCGCCGGAGTTCCCGAGGTGGCCGATCCCGCCGGTGACGCTGCCGGCGGCGTTCGCGGCGACGGCGGTCGCGGCGTCGCTGCCCGGCCCGTTCCGGGTGTTCGGGCTCGTCCTCGGGCTGCTGTGGGTGATCGCGGTGGCCGGTGCGGGCGCCGCCCGGCCGCGCCGGCCGTCCACCCCGGCCGCGGCCACCGCGCTGCCCGTGCTCGCGCACGGCGCGGCGGTGGCGGCGGGGCTCCTCCTGGCCCGCGTGGCCGGGGTCGAGGCCCCGGTCGAGGTGACCGCGCCGCTCACCCTGGTCGGCGCGGGCGGCCTGCTGTTCGCGCTCGTGCACGCGTGGCGGCTCGGCGCGCACCGGTGGCACGCGGCCGCCCGCACCGCCGACGCGGTCCGCGCGGCCCACGCCGTCGGCGAGGTGCTGCACCGGCTCGCGCACCACGACTGGTGGCTGGCCGAACGACGCCGGTTCGCCTCGGACGCGCTGCGGGCCGCCGCCGCGGCACTGGACGAGGTGTCGGCGGAGATGCGGGCCATCGGCCGCGAGGCGTCGCCCGGCGACACCGGCCGCGGCGGGGACGACCCGCTGCTGGCCGCGGTGGTGGCGGACGACCTCGTGGACCTCGCGGTCGCCGCGCTGGACCCGCTGTGGGCGAGCCTGGAGCTGGGCGTCGTGCCCGCGCACGGCGCCTCCGAGGTGGACGACCGGGTGCGGGAGCTGTTCGAGCGCTACACCGACCACCTCGCCCGGCGCGGCGTGCACGAGCCGCCGCCGTTCGGCCGCCGCACGCCCAGGCGGGACGAGCTGGTCGCGGAGACCCTGCGGCAGACGCCGGAGATCCTGGCCGTGGTCCGCCGCACCGGCGCGGAGGGCATGCGCCAGCTGTGCGCCGGGCAGGACCTGGCCCGGCTCGACCGCTCCGGCGCGGACACCCAGGTGATCCGGTTCGCGCCGACCCTGGCCCGGCCCCGGCTGGACGCCCCGGTCGCCGCCGCCTACGACGACGTGCGCTGGACCAGCGGCAGCCTCGCGGCGGGCGTGGTCCGGCTGGTGCCGCTGCGCGCCGAGGTCGTCCACCCCTTCTGGCCCCTGGACGGTGAGCGGCCGTGGTGAACTCCGCCTGGCAGGTGCTCGAGTACCGGGACGTGCGGTACGGGCTGCGGCGGGTCGAGGTCCGCGAGGCCGCGACGCCGCTGCCGCCGACCGGGTCGCCGCTCGCGGTGCGCCCGCTGGTCACGACCGACGGGCGGCGGCTGGTGCAGAAGTCGGTGCCGCGCGCGGAGGGGCAGCCCGACGACGACCTCTACGACCGGCTGGACCGGGAGATCCGGGCGGGCGCGCGGCTGGCGCGCCGGTTCGCGGGCCTGCCCTACCCGACCGGGCTGTCCGAGCTGGTCGGCTACGACATCGACGTCGAGGAGCCGTATGTGCTGCTGGCCCACTACCGGGGCGAGCCCGTCGCCGGGCAGGCCGGCCGGCTGCTCACCCACCAGCAGCACCGCTTCGAGGTGGGCCTGCTGCACGCGCTGCGGGAGCTGGAGGCCGCGAAGGTCGTGCACGGCGACATCTCGCCGCGGACCGTGTGGTGGGACGGCGACGACGTGCAGCTCGTCGGGTTCGAGCACGCGGTGCTGGTGGGCGAGCCGCGGGTGCGCAACGTCGGCAGCCCCACCGGCTCGCCGCAGCAGCGCGCCGGCGACGGCCCGGCGGACGTCCGCGACGACCTGTGGTCGGCGGGCGCGGTGGTGCTGCACGTCGTGACCGGCGACGTGGGGGCCACGCCCGACCCGCACGCGGCGGGCGACGCCCTGGTCGACCTGCTGGCGGGCGTGTTCGCGCCGACGCCCGGCGAACGGCCCCACCCGGTCGAGCTGCTGGACCGGCTGGCCGTGGCCGACCGCGTGCCGCCGCGGGCCGACCGCACCGCGGTCGCGTTCGGGCAGGCGCGGGCCAAGTTCGACGAGGTGCTGGTGGCCAAGCGGCCGGGCCGTGACGCGCCCGCGCCGGCGCCGCCGCGACGGGACGCGCGGCGGGTGTCGGCGGTGTGGCTCGCCGTCGTGTCGGCGGCGGTCGTCGTGCTGGCGGTCACGGCCGTCCTGGTGAACGGAGGGCTGTGGTGAACCCGGAACCGGAGGCGCGCTGGGTGCGCTGCCCCGTGTGCCTGGAGCGGTTCGCGTGGCGCGAGGACGAGCTGTGGCTGCCCACCGGCGAGGTCGGCGGCTACGAGCGGCTCGACCTGGAGAAGGTCAACGACCCGCTCAAGCGCCGCGACATCCGCCGCAACAGCTACCAGCGCTGCCCGAACCCGTCGCAGGACACCGAACCGCACCACCTGCCGGCGTCCTACCTGGACTACAAGCCGCCGTTGGTGATCGGGATCGTCGGCCGGACCGAGTCGGGCAAGACGCACCTGCTCACGTCGATCATCGCCGAGCTGCTGCGCGGCGGCCTGCAACCGCACGGCCTCACCGCCCAGGCGATGGACTACATGCAGCACCGGCGGTTCCAGGTCGAGCAGCTCGACCAGCTCGCCCAGGGCAAGGAGCTGCCCGGCACGCGGCACGGCCTCACCGGGTTCGCCGCCGTGCTGCTGGTCTCCTCGCCCGCCGGCACGTGGCCGGTCACGTTCTTCGACATCGCCGGCGAGGACTTCCTGAGCGTCGGCGACACCGGCAAGGCGGGCCGGTTCCTCATCGGCGCGAGCGCGGTGATGTTCGTCGAGACCCCGGAGGACGCCCTGGGCGTGTCGCGGGAGAACGCGGAGCGGCAGGCGGAGAGCAACGCCACGTTCGCCCGCGTGCTGGCGCGGCTCAAGGATTTGCCGCACGCGGCCGAGCTGCCGGTGTGCGTGGTGCTCAACAAGTCGGACCGGCTGCGGTACGTGCCGCCGGTCGACAAGTGGATCCGCCGGCAGGACGACGGCGAGCTGGACGCCGCCGCGCTGCTGGAGGAGAGCCGGGACTTCTACGGGTTCCTCAGCCAGCACCGGGCCGACTCGTCGCTCACCCCGTTCCACGAGTTCCCGTTGTGCACCCTGCACTTCGTGTCGGCGACCGGGAGCGAGTCGATCGGCAAGAGGTTCGTCCGCGGCGTGCGCGCGATGCGGGTGCTGCGGCCGCTGGTCGCCCTGCTGGCGATGAGCGGTGTGCTCGACGGGCCCGAGGCACGGAAGGTGGGGCGCTGGTATGACTCGGTCTGAGGGCGCGGGCGTCGGGCTGGACCGGATCCTGTTCGGGTCCCCTCCGCAGGGAGGGGTGGAGCTGCTGTGGAGCACGGTGTTCCGCCGCCGGCTGGAGGAGACCTGGCACGAACGCCTGGTCGGGCTCGTGCGGCTGGAGTTCAACTACAACTTCGACGAGCCGCGGTCGAGCCTGTCGTACTTCGCCTACCCGGACTCGACGGCGGCCGTGATGCGCCGCGTCGGCGACGGCCAGACCAACGCGCGCAACTCGGCGCAGGTGCTGGTCGGCCCGGTGGACGTGCTGACGCCGCGGCAGGCGTTGGCGCTGGAGGGGTGGGACGGCTGGTCGACGTGGGGCGACGACGGCGCGCCGCTGCCGCCGCTGCCCGCGCCGCTCGGCCCCGCGCCGCTGGAGCACGAGCGGTCGGTGGCGGAGGTGGTCGCGGCGATCCTGCGCAAGCCGGACGAGCCGCTGACCGTCGTGGCCGCGGGTCCGGGCACGGAGGTGCCGTTGGTGCGCGGCGCGGTCGAGCTGCTGGAGCCGTTGTGGCACGGCTCGGACGCGCGCCGGCGGTGGACGTTCTCCACGCACGAGAAGGAGTTCACCGCGACGACGATCCGGCTGGTGGACATCGCGTTCCTGCCCGGCCGGTCGGCGGAGGTGACCGCGGTGTCGAAGTCGGTGCTGGACTTCACCGCCGCCCCGCCGGAGGAGGACTGGGAGGCGGCCGCGGCGGACCGGTTGGTCCGGCTGTACCGGGAGGGCGGGCGCGCGGCGGTGGAGCGGGTGTTCTCCGGGCCCGGCGGACCGTCGCCGCGGATGGGGGAGCGGCTGCTGGAGCTGCGGGCGCGGACCGCGGGCGTCGCCGCGCCGCGCAACCCCGTCGTGGGGTCGCCGACGGGGTTCTCCGGGCTCGCCGGTGGGGACGGGGAGTCCGCGGCCGGCTCCCGCGCCGGAGCCGACGAGGTGGCCGTGTCCGGCGGCGCGGCCGGGCACGGCGCGGCGTCCGTGTTCCCCGAGGTGGCCGGATCGCCTGCGGCGGCCGGTGCACAGCCCGGTGCCGGATCTCCCGGCACGGCCGGGTCACGGGCCGCGGCAGTCGGGACCGCGGCAGTCGGGGCGTCCGCAGTCGGGGAGTCGGCAGTCGGGGAGTCGGCAGTCGGGAGTTCCGTGGTCGCGGAGTCGGCAGTCGGACAGGCGCCGGTCGGTGGTCGGCCGGGGGAGGACGACGAGGTGTCGTCGGCCGAGTTGGTGGAGCGGTGGCTCGTGACCGGCGACCCGGACCTGCGCCGCCGGTTGTCCGAGCGCTCGGCCGCCCTCACCCCCGCCGACCGGGTCGGGATGCGCCACGCGCTGCTCGCGCCGCGGGCGGTGGACCGGCTGGACGCGTTGGCGGGCCACCGGACCGCGGTCGCGCTCGCGTTCGGCGCGGCGCTGGAGGACGTCGGGCACCACGCGCCGGACGTGGTGCACGGCCTGTCCGCCGTCGTCGCCGACCGGCGCAGCTCGCCACAGCTGGTGCGCTGCGTCGTGGAGACCGCGGTGCGGCACGGGAAGCTCGACCTGATCAGCCCGGCGCTCGGCGTCCGGCACGCGCGGGAGCTGGCGATCGCCGCCCCCGACCTGCCGTGGGCGGACCTGCTGTGCGCGGACCGGGAGGCGCACCGGCCGAAGCCGGCCGCCGGGCGCGTCGACCCGCTGCCCGCCGTGACCGCGCCGGACCCGGTGTTCGACCGGTACGCGCCCACCGTGAAGGTCGTCGTCTTCGTGCTGCTGGCCTTCCTCGTCGGACTCGTCACGGGGGTGCTCGGTGGTTGACCGGAACGTCGACGCGGACGTCGTCGAGCGGGTGTGGCGGCGTCACCTGGACTGGTCGGCGGCGGCGCGGGAGGCGACCGACGCCACCCGTCGCGCCCGGCTGTTCGCGCTGGTGCTGGCGGTCGCCGCCGCGGCGGCGGGCACCGGCGCGAGCCTGCTCGACGGCATGACGGCGCGGGTGCTGGCGTTCGTGGCGGCGGTCGCGGTCGCCCTGGGCGCGATCGCCGGCCGGGCCCGCGACCGGGACGCGGTGCGCGTGGCCACGTCCCTGCGCGCGGTGGCGGAGGCGTTGAAGGCGCAGGTGTACACCTACCTGGCGGGCGCGTCGCCCTACGACGGCGCGGACCGCGAGGACGTGCTGATGGCCACCGCGAACCGGCTCACGCCCGTGGACCGGGAGCTGCGGCAACGGGTGTCGGCCGCCGCGGTCCGGCCGGAGCCGCTGCCGGCGGTGTCCGATGTGGACACCTACACCCGGCACCGCGCGCGGGAGCAGGTGGACGACTACTACCGGCCGCGGGCGCGCCGCATGGGCCGCAGCGCGAAGTGGTGCCGGCGCGTCGAGTGGTGGCTGGGCGTCGCGGCGGCGCTCGGGTCGGTCGCGGCGGGCACGCTGGAGCTGACGCAGGCGACGGTGTGGCTGGGCGTGGTCACCACCGCCACGACCGCGGTCGGCGCGCACGCGAAGGCGTCCCGCTACGAGTACCTGCAGTTCGCCTACAGCCAGACCGCCGACGAGCTGGAGGCGCTGCTGGCGGGCCGGCGGTCCGGCCGGATCCCCGACGCGGCGTTCGTCGCCGCGTGCGAACGGCTGCTCGCGGCCGAGAACCAGGCGTGGCTCGCCCTGTGGGAGTCGTCGGACGGCGAGGGGAGGGCGGCCACGTGACCAGGACCAGACCGGTGGTGCTCATCAGCCACAGCACGAGCGGGCACGGGCCGGACGGGCGGCCGACGTTGGCGGGCCGGGTGAAGGAGGAGCTGTACGCCCTGCTGGGCCGCGACTACGCCTGGCTGGACAGCGAGGACCTGCGGGGCGGCGACCGCTGGGAGGAGCAGCTGTCGGTGGCGTTGATGGAGTGCTCGGCGGTGGTGCTGCTCATCGACCGCCACGCGCTGCGCTCGAAGTGGGTGCAGCGGGAGTCGTGGGTCGCGAACACCCGGCGGCAGGCCGGCGCGAACCTCACCGCCGTGGTGCCGATCGTGTTCCCCGGCGTCTCGCGCGAGGAGGCGCTGGAGGTCTTCGCCGAGATCCGCGACCTGCACTTCCTGCGGCCGCCGCGGGACGACCGCGCGGCCGCCCGGTGGATCGTGGACAAGGTGGAGCAGGCGCTCGCCGTGCCCGCGCCGCGCCACCCGGCGGAGGCCGACTACTGGGTGGAGCTGGTGGCGGGCCACCTCGGGCACCTGCGGGGCGAGCACCTGACCTCCGCGGTGACGGCGTTGGAGCTGACCGAGGCGCAGCGCCGCCAGGTGATCGGGCAGCGCGACGCGCACCGGGTGCTGGCCTCCTTCCTGGTGACGCGGTCCAGCGGCAGCCACCTGGTGGCCGCGATGCCGTGGCTGCGGATCGGCATGGAGCGCAGCAGGCGCGAGGAGCTGGTCGACTACCTGCGCCCGACGTGGGTGGACGAGAAGCAGGCGGTGCAGCTGCTCGCGGTGGCGGGCGGCCGGCCGCGGCGGGTCGAGCTGGGCGCGGCGGACGAGTGGGTCGGCCTCGACTACGCGCGCCGCGCGGTCCAGTTCCGGCACGACCACCGGGTCGACCGGCCGCCCGAGTACGCGTACTCGGAGGCGGCCGAGGACGAGTTCCTGCTCGCCCTCAAGCGGGCGCTCGACCGCCGCGCCCGGTCGGCGGCCGCGCCGCTGCGGCTGGACGGGCGCGTCCGGCGCGTGCTGGTCGCCCTGATCAGGGACCTGCCGCTGCACACGGCCCGCAACGCGGTCCGCCGGCTGCACGACGACCACCCCGAGGTGACCGTGCTCCTGCTGACCGGTGATCGCGTCGGCACGCCGGACGACGACGCGGTGGTGCTGCGCCCCCTGTCCCAGGAGGAGACCGGGGAGGCGCAGCGCTTCATCGAAGACCTCGCCCGCGCGGCCGACGTGCCCGACCCGTTTCGCGGAAAGGACTGACCGCCGTGTCCCCAGCGGATGCACCCGACCGGAACCCCTCGGTCTACGTCATGCCCGACGGGATGCCCCTCGCGGTCGACGTCGCGCTCGCCACCGGGCGGCCGTTGCTGCTGCGCGGCGACCCCGGGTCGGGCAAGTCGTCGCTCGCCCGCCACATCGCGCACCAGCGGAAGTGGCGGTACTACGAGCACGTGGTCACGGCCCGCACGCAGGCGCGCGACCTGCTGTGGACCTACGACAGCGTGCACCGGCTGGCCGACGCCCAGACGAGGTGGGCGCGGGAGGAGCGGTACGAGTGGCAGGACCACCGGTACGTCGAGCCGGGCGTGCTGTGGTGGGCGTTCGCGCCGGGCCGGGCGCGGCGGCGGGGCGTGCCGGGCGACGGGCCGCTGCCGGCCGGGTTCGAGGCGACCGACCCGTGCCGCCCCCGGGACGGCGAGGTGTCCGGCAACCACGCGGTCGTGCTCGTGGACGAGATCGACAAGGCGGACCCGGACCTGCCCAACGGGCTGCTGGTGCCGCTCGGCTCGGGCGAGTTCGACGTGTCCGACATCGGCGAGACGGTGCGGAAGGAGGCGCCGGCCGGCGCCGCGGCCGGCGCGGGGGCCCAACACCTGGTCGTGGTGACGACGAACGAGGAGCGCGAGCTGCCGCCCGCGTTCCTGCGCCGGTGCGTGGTGGCCTGGGTGCCCGACGCGGACCACGGGAAGCTGGTGGAGATCGCCGTGGCGCACCTGGCCGCGGAGGAGGGCGCGGTCACCGCCGCGGACCGCGCGCTGGCGGACGCGCTCGCCGGGGCGCTGGTCGAGGCGCGGGAGCAGGCGGTGGCGGCCAACCTGCGCAAGCCGAGCACCGCCGAGTTCCTGGACGCGTTCCGCGCCTGCCGGCAGACGGGCGTGCGGCCCGGTGACGACCGGTGGGAGCTGCTGCGCCGGCTCGTGCTGGTGAAGACCAGGCCGACGGCCGGGGTCGCGGCGGCGGGAGGAGGGGGCGGTGGCCGGTGACCTGTGGTTCGGCGACCTGGTGCGGGCGCAGGCCCGGCTGGGCGTCACCGATCCCGCGACGATCCGCGAGGTCGCGGCCCTGCTCGGGTTGACCGGCCCGCCCGACGACGAGGGGACGGCCGTGCCGCCCGACCCGGGACCGTCGCGGCGGCCCGGCCGGGACCGGGCCGCCGACCCCGCGCGGATCCCGGAGCCACCGGCTCCGCCCGCGCCGTTCGCGCCGCCCGTGCCGCCGCGGTGGCGGCCGCGGCGACCGGGCACGTCGGTCCGGCCGCTGACGCCGGACGACCCGGAACCCCTCCCGTGGGGGGACGTGGTGCGGCTGCCCCCGTCCGAGGAGCGCCACCTGCGCGCCAGGCCGCCGCACGAGCCGCTGTTCGCGAGGTCGTCGACCCGGGCGATCATCACGGCGATGCTGTCGCGGTGGGTGCCGGACGGCCCGGTCGACGTGGCCGCCCTGCTGGACACGATCGCGCGCGGCCGGCCGGTCCGGGAGATCCCGCGCGAGCCCGTCCCGACGTCCCGGTACGGCGTGCAGGTGCTGGTGGACCGGGGCGCGGACATGGAGCCGTTCCGGCGCGACCAGGACGTGCTGGTGGAGGACGTGCGCAAGGTGATGGGCGCGAGCGTCACCGACGTCCGGTACTTCGCCGGCACGCCGTCCGACGGCTGCGGCGCGGACGACGAGGAGGCGTGGGAGCCGTACCGGCCGCCCGCCGCGGGCGGCCGGGTGCTGGTGCTGTCCGGGTTCGGCCTGGGCGCGCGCCGCGACCGGCGGGCCGCGTGGGAGGCGTGCGTGCGGGACATGCGGTGGCGGGGGTGCGCGCCCGTCGGCCTGGTGCCGGCGCCGCCGGACCGCAGACCGGCGTGGCTGACCGCGCTGCTGCCGCTGGTGACGTGGGACCGGCGGACCACCGCCGGGCACGTGGGGGCGAGGTCGTCGTGGGGCTGACCGGTCGGCTGGAGGAGGAGCTGCGCGGCGACTTCGACCGCCTGCCGGGCGGGGTGCAGCTCGCCGTGGCGTTGAGCGCGGCTACCCGGATCGAGCCCGAGCTGGTCCGGGCGATGAGGCTGACCGCGTTGCCGAGGCTGGACGTCGGCGCGGAGTCCGACCTGTGGTTCGGCGACCTGGTCGGTGCCCGCGGGCCGGACGCGGTGTCGCTGCGCGCCGAGGCGCTGCCGGTGCTGCGGGAGGCGTTGGCGCGCCGGTTGCGCGACGCCGAGCCGAGCGAGCCGATCCGGCTGGTGTGGCACGTGCTGGACGCCGTGCACCGGCCCGTGCTGCCGCCGACGCTGTACCTGGAGGAGCAGGTCACCAGGCTCGCGCTGAGCGGGTCGGCGGAGGACCTGGCGGAGGCGGCGCGGCGGTTGCGGCGGGCGCACTACTCGCTGGTGGTCGAGCGGCGCGACGGCATCGCGGACTGGGCGTTCGGCGCGTGGCGGCGGCTGCCGAGGTCGGTGCTCGCGACGCGGGCGGCCTGGCGGTTGGCGCAGGTCGTGAACAAGCGGCTGGACCCGGACCGGGTGAGCGTCGCGGACGTGCCGCCGGACCTGACGCCGCAGGACGCGTGGTTCGTGGAGGACGACGTGGGCACCGCCGAGCTGCCGGTGTCGCTGGGTGACGGCGTGCTGCGCCTGGGCGGGGAGCGGGGCGACGGCGAGGTGCTGACCGCGGTCGCCACCGACCCGGTCCTGGTGGAGGTCACCACCGCCGCGGGCAGCCGGGTCGTGCGGGTGCGGGCGGGCGGCGAGGCGCTGGTCGCCGTGCCGGCCGGGGCGGTGCGGGTGCGGACGTCCCGGCGGCACGCCTACGACCTGCGCGAACTGCCGCGGCCCGGGGTGCTGCCGGTGTTCGGGCCGCGGGGTGGGGCCGCGACGGGGGAGGTGCTGCCGAGCACGCTCCTGGAGCGCGCGCCGTGGCTCGCGGAGCCGGTGCTGGACGACAACCTGCCGGAGCTGACCCGGTGGCTGTCGGGATCGGCGGCGGTCGCGGTGCGCCTGCTGTACGAGCCGAGGGGCGACGGGCTGACCGAGGTGGCGGCGGGCCTGGCCCGGACCGCGCGGGCGGCGGGGTGGGACGTGCGCCGCGCCCTGCCCGCGACTGTTGCGGACCCCGCCCGGCCGGTCGGTGGCGCGGCGGAGCAACCCGGTCGAACTCCGGAGCGGCACAGGAGCGACCGCGTCCTCGACACGGCCGAGGGCTTCGCGTCGGCGGGCGGGGCGGCGGAACCCGACCCGGCTGGGAGCTTCGCGCCGGCGGGCGGGGCGGTGTCCGACGCGGCCGGGGATGTCGTGCCGGTGTCCGACGCGGCCGGGGGTTCCGTGCCGGCGGGCGGGGCGGTGGGGCGTCTGCTCGTCGTGGAGGACACGGCCGTGTGGCCGCCCGCCCACCTGGCGCACTTCCTCGACGACCCGGCCGCCGGCCCCCTCCGCGTGGTGGTGCTGGACCGCTCCCCGGGCCGCTGGTGGGAAGCCCTCCAGGAGTGCCTGCCCGAGGCGGAGGTGTCGCAGTCGCGCGTCACGCCCCCGCAGTGCTCCCCGACCCGGCTCGCCCGCGCGTTCGGCGACGCGCTCGACATCACCGTGGTGCCGCCCGCCGTGCCCTCCCCCGCCCCGCCCGCCACCGTCGCGATGACCGCGCTCGCCGCCGCCCTCACCGTGCGCGGCCACGCTCCGCCGCCCGACGACCCGGCCCGGCTCGCGGCGCACCTGCTCGCCTGCGAGGCCGAGTCGTGGCCGAGGCTGCTGGGACGGCGCGTGCCGGGCCTCGCCGAGGCGGTCCTGTCCGTCACGCTGGCCGGCCCGGTGACCCGGGAGGCGGCGCGCCGGCTGGTCGAGGAGGCGCCGGGCGGGTCCGCCGCGCTGCTGGACGCGGTGACGCGCTGCTACCCGCCGGACGCCGAGGACGAGGTCGTCGGCATCCGGACGCGTCCGCTGGTGGCCGACCTGGTCGACGCGGTGGCCGCCGGCGCGCCCCGGCTGAACCTGGCCGGACGCGCGGTGCGGGCGGTGTTCGACCGGCTGGTCGCGCGGGAGGACGACGTGGCGCGGCACGCCCTCGCCAGGGTCGCGGCGGCGGACGGCGTCGGCCCGCGCGCGCTCGTGCGCGAGGTCGCGGCCACCCGTCCCGACCTGGTCGCCACCTCGCCGGACGTGGTGCTCGCCGCGCTCGCGGCCTCGGCCGACCCCGAGACCGTGGAGGAGGTGGTGTCGCGGCTGCCGCCGGGCGGCTCGGCGGACTTCGGCGCGTGCCTGCTGCTCGAACGCTCGCTCGCCGCGGACCTCCCCCCGACGACCCGCGCCCGGCGGCGGCTGGAGCTGGGCCGCCGGCTGGCCGCGGCGTCGCTGCCGCTGCGCGCCCTGGCCACGGCCGAGCGCGCCGTCACGGACCTGCGGTGGCTCGTCGCGTCCGCCCCGGCCCGCTACAAGCCGCTGCTGGCGGAGGGCTACGGCCTGCTGGTGGAGGTCGCCGGGGAGCCCCGCCGCGGTGGGGCCGCGCGGGCCGCGGTGGCGTTGCTGGACGAGCTGCGGGACGCCGAGTCGAGCCCGTCGAAGCGCGAGCTGGTGATGAGGCTCGTCGGGTACGGCAGGCAGCTCGCCGCGGCGAGCGGCGGCGCGGGCGCGGTGGAGGAGACGGCGCGGGCCGTGGACATCTACCGGGCGCTGGCGCGGTCGGACGCGGACCGGTTCGCGGCCGAGCTGGCGGTGGCGCTGAGCCGGCACGCGCACCGGCTCGCCGAGGCCGGCGACCGGGCCGCCGCGTCGGCGGCGGCGGGGGAGGCGTCGCGCCGGTTCGCGGGCCTGACCGGGAGCGTGGCCGTCGCCTACCGGGAGGAGGCGGCCCTGGCCGCCGCGCTGCGCCGGGCGCTCTGAGGCGGCCGACGCCGCGCGGGGTACGTTGCGCGGTGGCAGTTCACGAACGGAAGACCTGATGATCTCACTCCTCGCGTCCGCGTTGACGGTCGTGGCGCTGGTCGCGGCCCTGTGGTCGCTCGTGCTGGTGATCACCGACCGGCCCGTCACGCTCGCCACCAAACCCACCCTCGGCCTGGCCGCGGTGGTCGTGCTGCTGGAGGTGGGGCTGCTCGCGCAGGCGGTGGTCGCCACCGCCCTGGTGCTCGGCGGCGACCGCGGCGACCTGGACCTGCCCACGTTCTTCGGCTACCTGCTGGCGTCGGTGGCGGTGCTGCCGGTCGGCGCGTTCTGGGCGCTGGGCGACCGGTCGCGGTGGGGCGCGGGGGTGCTGGCCGTGGCGTGCGTGAGCGTGCCGGTGATGATCCTGCGGCTGAACCAGCTCTGGACGTCCCATGGCTGAGCGGTCGGACGTGCTGCGGGAGACGACCCGGTCCGGTCCGGGCCGGATGCTGATCGCGGTGTACGGGATCTTCGCCGTCGCCGCCACGGCCCGGTCGGCGGTGCAGCTCGCCACCCGGTTCGGGCACGCCCCGCTGGCGTACGTGCTGTCGGCGTTCGCGGCGGTCGTGTACGTGGTGGCGACCGCCGCCCTGGCGGGCGTGGTGTCGCGGCGGGTCGCCTACCTGGCGTGCGGCGTCGAGCTGGCCGGTGTGCTGGTGGTGGGCGCGGCGAGCCTGGTGTTCCCCGCGGCGTTCCCGGACGCGACGGTGTGGTCGGACTTCGGCGGCGGCTACGGGTTCGTGCCGCTCGTCCTGCCGGTGCTGGGCCTGCTCTGGTTGCGCCGCACCGGGCTGCGCCACGCGGCACTGCGGCACTCCGAACCGGACCGCTGAACCGGACGGCGCGCCGCCCTCGTAATGCGTTCGAGCCGCCGGACCCCCACAGCCGGCGGCCCATCCGTGGCGGCGGTCGTGACCAAGGGCGTCCGGCAGGGTGCGCCGTCGTGGGTGCAGGAGGCCGGGGGCCCGCCCCCCGGCCTCCGTGATGAAGATCACCTGACGTCACCCGATCCGGTGTCGACCCGGTTGGCGCAGGTCAGGGCCGTCCGTGCGGCGGCGCAGCCAACCCATGTCTGAGCCGGTTCTCAGGTGGGGTGTGCCACCGTTCGCACATCCGCCCGCGGCGCCCGGTGCGGTTGCCCGATAGTCGGCTGTGCCGACGGCGACGCGCCGGCAGGTCCGCCCACCAAGGAGATTCCCACGATGTCCGTGCTGGCTCGCCTGAGCCTGGCCAACCGAAGCCTCGTCGGGCTGCTCAGCCTGCTCGTGATCGGTTTCGGCGTGCTCGCGCTGCCCTCGATCAAGCAGCAGCTGTTCCCGTCCATCGAGCTGCCCGCCGCCGTGGTCATCGCGCCCTACCCCGGCGCGTCGCCGGACCTGGTGGACGGCCAGGTCGCCGAGCCGATCCAGTCGGCCGTGCGCGGCGTGGACGGCGTCGAGCAGGTGTTCACCCGCTCCGCCGAGAGCTCCGCGACCGTGCAGGTCATGTTCACCTACGGCACCGACGTCGACGCGGCCGTGGCGCAGGTGCAGCAGGCGGTGAACCGGCTCCAGCCGCGCCTGCCGCAGGGCGTCGAGCCGACCGTCGCGCAGGGCAGCACGGACGACATCCCGGTCATCGCGCTCGCCGCGACCTCCGGCGACGACGACATCGCCGCCGCGGCCCGGCTGCGCGCCGAGGTCGTGCCCCACCTCGAGGCGATCCCGGGCGTGCGGGAGGCCACCGTCAGCGGTGAGCGCGACCGCCAGGTCACCGTCACCGTCGACTACGCCCGGCTGGCCGCGGCCCGGGTCGAGCCGCAGGCCCTCACCACGGCCCTGACCACGGCCGGCGCGGTCGTGCCCGCCGGCACCGTCGCGGACGGCGACAAGGCGCTGACCGTGCAGGTCGGCGGCCCGGTCGCCTCGGTGGACGACCTGCGCGGCCTGCTCCTCGCCTCGCCCGCCGGGCCGGTCCGGCTCGGCGACGTGGCGCAGGTCGAGTCCGCGCCCGCGCCCGCCACCGTGCTGACCCGCACCAACGGCGAACCCACGCTCGGCATCAGCGTCACCATGACCTCCGAGGGCAACGCGGTCGAGATCTCCCAGCGCGTGCGGGAGCAGCTCGGCGCGTGGGGCGAGGCGGCCGGCTCCACCCTGTCCGTCGCGTTCGACCAGGGGCCCCAGGTGGAGAAGGCGATCAGCGGCCTGACCACCGAGGGCCTGCTCGGCCTGCTGTTCGCGGTCGTGGTGATCCTGCTGTTCCTGCTGTCGGTGCGGTCCACGCTGGTGACGGCGGTGTCGATCCCGCTGTCGGTGGTGGTCGCGCTGATCGCCCTCTACACCGGCGACCTGTCGCTGAACCTGCTCACCCTCGGCGCGCTCACCATCGCGGTCGGCCGGGTGGTGGACGACTCGATCGTGGTGCTGGAGAACATCAAGCGGCACCTCGGCTACGGCGAGGAGAAGCAGCGCGCCGTGCTCGACGGCACCCGCGAGGTGGCGGGCGCGGTGACCGCGTCCACGCTGACCACGGTCGCGGTGTTCCTGCCGATCGCGTTCGTCGGCGGCATCGCGGGCGAGCTGTTCGGCCCGTTCTCCGTCACGGTCACCGTGGCGCTGCTGGCGTCGCTGCTGGTGTCGTTGACGATCGTGCCGGTGCTCGCGTTCTGGTTCCTCAAGCGGCCGGCCGTGCCGACCGACCCGGAGGAGGCGGCGAAGGCCCGCGAGGCGGCGCTGGAGAAGGAGCGCCGCAGCCCGTTGCAGCGCGCCTACGTGCCCGTGCTGAGGTTCGCGACGACCCGGCGCTGGGCGACGCTGCTGATCGCGGTGCTGATCTTCGGCGGCACGCTCGGCCTGGCCGGCTCCCTGGAGACGAACTTCATCGACAACGCGGGCGGCACCGCGTTGCAGGGCAGCCAGAAGCTGCCGCCCGGCACCGGCCTCGCCGCGCGCGACGAGGCCGCGCGCAAGCTCGAGGGCGTGCTGGCCGACACCGACGAGGTCGAGACCTACCAGGTCACCGTCGGCACGGACAACAGCCTGGCCGCGTTCGGCTTCGGCGGTGACGGCGACACCAGCGTCCGCGCCACCGTCCGCGAGGGCACCGACCTGGAGGCGTTGCAGGACCGGCTGACCGAGCGGCTGAAGGACACCCCCGGCGCGGGCGAGGTGGCGTTCGGCGCGGCGGCGTCCGGCTTCGGCTCGGACACGATCGACGTGCTCGTCACCGCGCCCGACGAGGCCACCCTGCGGGACGCCGCGGACCGCGTGCAGCGGGCCGTGGGCCGCGCCCCCCCCCCGCGCCGGCGCGGCCACGCACGCGGTGGGGGGGGGCGCCCGCGGCCGGCGGGCGCCCCCGCCCCCCCCCCCCCC
>NZ_JBHYXZ010000088.1:25369-35677 GCF_042752395.1 Actinosynnema sp. NPDC059335
GGGGCGGCGCCGGGAGTCTCTCCCACACCCTCGCCCTGCTCCCCCCCGCCCCCCCCGCCCCCACCCGGGGGGCCGCCGGGGCCCCGGTGCCGCCGGCCCCTCGCCGACACCCCCGGCGTCGGCGAGGTCACCAACGACCTGTCGGTGAGCGCGCCCCGCGTGCAGGTCACGGTGAACGCGGCCGCGGCGGCGGCCCGCGGCCTCTCCGGCCAGACCATCGGCCAGTTCGCGGCGCAGGCGCTGCGCGGCGTGCCGGTGGCGCAGCTGCCCGTCGACGGCGAGGCCCGGCAGGTGCTGCTGCGCACCGGGACCGCGCCGACCGACGTGGCCGCGTTGCGCGCGCTGCCGCTGCCCGGCGGCGTCACGCTCGGCCAGGTCGCCGAGGTGTCCGTGGTGGACGGGCCGGTGCAGGTGCGGCGCACCGACGGCGCGCGCAGCGCCACCGTGTCGGCCAAGGCCACCGGCTCCGACCTGGGCGCGGTGACCGCCGAGCTGACCTCCCGGCTGGACGCGCTGGACCTGCCCGCCGGCGCGGCGCACAGCATCGGCGGCGTCAGCGCCGACCAGGCCGAGACGTTCGCCGACCTGGGCCTGGCGATGCTCGCCGCGATCGCGATCGTGTTCCTGATCATGGTGGCCACGTTCCGCAGCCTGGTGCAGCCGCTGATCCTGCTGGTGTCCATCCCGTTCGCGGCGACCGGCGCGATCGGCCTGCTGCTGCTCACCGGCACCCCGCTCGGCCTGCCCGCGCTGATCGGCATGCTGATGCTCGTCGGCATCGTGGTGACGAACGCGATCGTGCTGATCGACCTGGTCAACCAGTACCGGCGGGACGGCATGCCGGTGCGGGAGGCGGTGGTCGAGGGCGGCAGGCGGCGGCTGCGGCCGATCCTGATGACCGCCGCGGCCACGATCTTCGCGCTGCTGCCGATGGCGCTCGGCATCACCGGCGAGGGCGCGTTCATCGGCAAGCCGCTCGCGATCGTGGTGATCGGCGGGCTGATCAGCTCGACGCTGCTCACCCTGGTGCTCGTGCCGACCCTCTACTCGATGGTCGAGGGCCGCAAGGAACGCCGGGCGGCCAAGCGCGCCGAACCCCGCCCGACCGGGGACCGCGAACCGGTCGCCGTCTGAGCACGCCGGTCGGACAGGCCCCGTCGCCCGCCGCAGCGGCGGGGCCTCGCCGGGTGGCGACCCGGTCGGGCCCCGACGGCGCGCGAGCGCCCGGTGGGAAACCTCCGCCGCTCCCGAACCCGTGGAAGCGCAGGGCGTCACCTCCGGCGGGTCGCGGTCCGGGTGGCGCTGGAGCGCGACGAGCCGCGGGGCCGGCAGTCGCGGTCGGGAGGGCCGGGGAGCGTGCCGAGCCCCGGGCCGCCGGGCCTCGCCGGAGCGCGACGAGCCCCTGGGCGGAGTGTCCGGCGGGGTCAGGCTTCCGGCTCGTAGGCCAGGTTCGGCCGCAGCCAGCGCTCGACCTCCTCGACCGCCATCCCGCGGCGGCGGGCGTAGTCCTCCACCTGGTCGCGCCCGATGCGGCCCACGGTGAAGTAGCGCGACGCCGGGTGCGCGAAGATCAGACCGCTCACGGCCGCCGCCGGGGTCATGGCGAACGAGTCCGTCAACGCCAGCCCCACCCGCTCCGCGCCCAGCAGCTCGAACAGATCCCGCTTCTCGCTGTGGTCCGGGCTCGCCGGGTAGCCGAACGCGGGCCGGATGCCCCGGAACCGCTCGGCGTGCAGGTCCTCCAGCGCGGGCTCGGCGTCCGGCTCGAACCAGTCCCGCCGCGCCCGCAGGTGCACGTGCTCGGCGAACGCCTCGGCCAGCCGGTCCGCCAGCGCCTTCACCATGATCGCCTTGTAGTCGTCCTGCTCCCGCTCGTACCGGGCGGCCAGCTCCTCCGCGCCGTGGATCGCCACCGCGAACCCGCCCAGGTGGTCGCCGGCCGGCGCCACGTAGTCGGCCAGGCAGCGGTTCGGGCGGCTCTGCGGCTTGGCCGTCTGCTGCCGCAGCATCGGCAACCGCCTGCCGTCCACCACGATGTCGTCGCCCTCGGCGTGCGCGGGCCAGAAGCCGTACACGCCCCGGGCCCGCAACGACCCGTCCGCGACGATCCGGTCCAGCATGGCGTTCGCGTCGTCGAACAGCTCCTGCGCCGCCGGGTTGGTCTCCAGGATCCGCGGGAACTTCCCCTTCAGCTCCCAGGCCAGGAAGAAGAACGTCCAGTCGATCATCTCGCGCAGCTCGGCCACCGACGGCTCCACCACCCGCAGCCCGGTGAACGCGGGCGTCGGCAGGTCGTCGAACGACACCACCTCGGCGTTCGCCCGCGCCTGCTCGACGGTCAGCAACGGCGTGCTCTGCCGGTTCTCGTGCTCCTCGCGCAACCGCTGCTGCTCGGCCCGGTTCGCCTCGGCCAGCTCCTGCGCCCGGTCGGGGTCCAGCAGCGCCGACACCACGCCCGCCACCCGGGACGCGTCCAGCACGTGCACCGTGGTCCGGTCGTACGCGGGCGCGATCCGCACCGCGGTGTGCTGCCGGGACGTCGTCGCCCCGCCGATCAGCAGCGGCAGGTCCATCCCGCGCCGCTGCATCTCCGCCGCCACCGACACCATCTCGTCCAGCGACGGCGTGATCAGCCCGGACAGGCCGATGGCGTCCGCGCCCTCGGCGACCGCGGTGTCCAAAATCTTCGCCGCGGGCACCATCACGCCCAGGTCGACCACGTCGTAGTTGTTGCAGCCCAGCACCACGCCGACGATGTTCTTGCCGATGTCGTGCACGTCGCCCTTCACCGTGGCGAGCACGACCTTGCCGTTGCCGCGGGTCGAGCCGGACGCCTCCTTCTCCGCGTCCATGAACGGCTCCAGGTGGGCCACCGCGCGCTTCATCACCCGCGCGCTCTTCACCACCTGCGGCAGGAACATCTTGCCCGACCCGAACAGGTCGCCGACGACCTTCATGCCGTCCATCAGCGGGCCCTCGATCACGTCCAGCGGACGTGCCGCGGCCAGCCGGGCCTCCTCGGTGTCCTCGACGATGAAGTCGACGATGCCGTGCACCAGCGCGTGCTCCAGCCGCTGCTCCACCGTGCCCTCGCGCCAGGACAGGTCGACCGCCCGCCTGGTGCCCGACCCGGACACCGTGCCGGCGAACGTCACCAGCCGGTCGGTGGCGTCGGGGCGGCGGTCGAACAGCACGTCCTCGACCAGCTCCAGCAGGTCGGCCGGGATGTCCTCGTAGACGGCGAGCTGGCCGGCGTTCACGATGCCCATGTCCAGGCCCGCGCGCACCCCGTGGTACAGGAACGCCGAGTGCATCGCCTCGCGCACGGTGTCGTTGCCGCGGAACGAGAACGACAGGTTCGAGATGCCGCCGCTGATCCGCACCCCCGGACAGCGCTGCTTGATCAGCGGGATCGCGTCCAGGAACGCCTTGGCGTACCCGTTGTGCTCGGCGATGCCCGTCGCCACGGCCAGCACGTTCGGGTCGAAGATGATGTCCTCGGCCGGGAAGTCCGCCTTCTGCGTCAGCAGGTCGTAGGCGCGGCCGCAGATCTCGACCTTGCGCTCGGTCGTGTCGGCCTGGCCCTCCTCGTCGAACGCCATCACGACCACGCCCGCGCCGAAGTCGCGGATGCGGCGGGCCTGGGCGAGGAACTGCTCCTCGCCCTCCTTCAGGCTGATCGAGTTGACCACGCCCTTGCCCTGCACGCACTTCAGCCCGGCCTCCAGCACGCTCCACCGCGAGCTGTCGACCATGATCGGGACGCGGGCGATCTCCGGCTCGGTCGCGATCAGGTTGAGGAACGTGGTCATCGCCCGCTCGCTGTCGAGCAGGTCGGCGTCCATGTTCACGTCCAGCAGGTTCGCCCCGCCGCGCACCTGCTCCAGCGCGACGTCCACCGCCGCCTGGTAGTTCTCCGCCTCGATCAGCCGGCGGAACTTCGCCGAACCGGTCACGTTGGTGCGCTCGCCGATCATCACGAACCCGGTGTCCGCGCCGATCTCGAACGGCTCCAGGCCGCTGAACCGGCTGCGCTCCGGCACCCGCGCCACCGACCGCGGCGCGAGGTCCCCGACCGCCGCCGCGATCCGCGCGATGTGGTCGGGCGTCGTGCCGCAGCAGCCGCCGACGATGTTCACCACGCCGTCCTCGGCGAACTCCCTCAGCAGCGCGGCCGTCTCCTCCGGCGTCTGGTCGTAGCCGCCGAACGCGTTCGGCAGGCCGGCGTTGGGGTGGCTGGCCGTGTAGA
Organism: Actinosynnema sp. NPDC059335; assembly: GCF_042752395.1. NCBI lineage: Bacteria > Bacillati > Actinomycetota > Actinomycetes > Pseudonocardiales > Pseudonocardiaceae > Actinosynnema > Actinosynnema sp. NPDC059335. Next base: position 29,619 of record NZ_JBHYXZ010000088.1, read on the forward strand.
CGCCGGCGATCCGCGACAGCTCCGCCACGTGCGGCCGCATCTCGGCCGCGCCCAGGGAGCAGTTCACACCCACGACCAGCGGGTCGGCGTGCGCGACGGAGTTCCAGAACGCCTCGACCGTCTGCCCGGACAGCGTCCGGCCGCTCAGGTCCACGATCGTGACCGAGATCCACAGCGGCAGGTGCGGCGCGACCTCGCGGGCCGCGGCGACGGCCGCCTTCGCGTTCAGCGTGTCGAAGATCGTCTCGATGAGCAGCAGGTCGACGCCGCCCTCGGCGAGCGCGCCGATCTGCTCCGCGTAGGTGGCCTTCACCTGGTCGAACGTCACCGTCCGGTACGCCGGGTCCTCCACCCGCGGCGACAGCGACAGGGTGACGTTGAGCGGGCCCACCGAGCCCGCCACGAACCGGCCGCCCGCCTCGTCGGCCGCCTGGCGGGCGAGCTGCGCGCCGCGCAGGTTCATCTCGCGGACCAGCTTCTCCAGGCCGTAGTCGGCCTGCGCGATGCCCGTCGCGGTGAACGTGTTCGTCGTGGTGATGTCCGCGCCCGCGGCCAGGTAGCGGCGGTGGACGTCGAGCACCAGGTCCGGCCGGGTCAGGTTGAGCAGGTCCGGGTCGCCGGTGACGTCGCGCTCGTGGTCGCCGAGCAGGTCGCCGCGGTAGTCGGCCGGGGTCAGCCCGGCGGCCTGGAGCATCGTGCCCCAGGCGCCGTCCAGCACCGCGACGCGCTGGTCGAGCAGCTCTCGCAGGGCGTTTTCCGACACGCGGCCTCCCATGGTGGTGGGAGGCGCCCTTCGGGTCCTTGCGCCCGACCGAGCGTGGCGGGCCGAAGGCCCGTTGCAGCGCCTCTCGGTCGGGAGACCGATCTTAGCGAAATTCGCGTTTGTGGGCGCACCCGTCCACGACGTGAGACGGTTTCGCGGTCGGTCAGCGGACGATGACGACCTCCAGCGTGCGCGGCCCGTGCACGCCCTCGACCCGTTCCAGCTCGATGTCGCTGGTCGCGGACGGTCCGCTGATCCACGTCTGGGTGCGCGCCCCGGCCAACGCCGCCACCGCGTCCGGCACCCCCGCGACCACCTGGTCGGCCCGCACCACGACCAGGTGGTAGTCCGGCACGAGCGTGAGCGCGCGCGGCCCCTGGTCGGGGGCGTCGTGGTCGAGCACGATCGTGCCGGTCTCGGCGACCGCCACGTGACAGGCCGTGAGCACCGCGTCGGCCCGTTCGAGCGCGGCCACGTCCACCGGACCGCGCACGACCTCGACCCGGACGGCTTCGGGGTCCGCTCCGGTCGCCGCGTCCACCCACGGCCGGGTCCACTCCGGCGGCGTGCCGGGCGCGGTCACCACGTGCCGCGCGCCGCGCTCCCGGAGCGCCCCGGCGACCGCCGCCGCCACCTCCCCGGCCTCCGCCACCCGCACCCGCGCCCGGTAGTCGCGCAGGCGTTCGGCGAACAGCTCCACGTCACCCGGCCCGCGCGTGCCCGCCGCCCGGTACTCCCGCGGCACCGGCGTCGCGGCCCGCGCGCCCTTCGCCCGCCGCACCCTCGCCAGCACCTCGTCCCGCGCGCTCACCGGGACTCCCACCAGTCGCGGAACGTCTCCTTCGGCGGTTGCGGCAGGTCACGCGCCGCCGACCACCCCGGCAGCGGCACGTGCCGGCTCGCCACCCGGCCGAACTTCCCGAGCCGCACCAGCCGCCGCCACCGCCGCGCGTCCGACATCGCCCACGCCAGCGCCCGCATCGCGGTCGACTCCGGCGTCGTCCGCTTCGCCGACACCACCCGTTCCCGCAGGTGGACCAGCATGGACGGGATGTCGATCGCCACCGGGCACACGTCGTAGCAGACACCGCACAACGACGACGCGAACGGCAGCGTCGGGTTCCGGTCCACCCCGGTGAGCTGCGGCGACAGCACCGCCCCGATCGGACCGGGGTACGTCGAGCCGTACGCGTGACCGCCCGTGCGCTCGTACACCGGGCACGAGTTCAGGCACGCCGAGCAGCGGATGCAGCGCAACGCCGCCCGGCCGTCCGGGTCGGCGAGCGTGGCCGTGCGGCCGTTGTCCACCAGCACCACGTGGCTGGTCTGCCCCTCCGTCGGCCCCGTCCACACCGACGTGTACGGGTTCATCCGCTCGCCCGTGGACGACCGGGGGAGCAGCTGCAGGAACACCTCCAGGTCCTGCCAGCGGGGCACCAGCTTCTCGATCCCCACCACGCTGATCAGCGTGCGCGGCAGGGTCAGGCACATCCGCCCGTTGCCCTCCGACTCGACCACCACCAGCGACCCCGTCTCGGCCACGCCGAAGTTCGCGCCCGAGATCGCCACGTCCACCGTCGTGAACTTGTGCCGCAGGTGCCGGCGCGCCGCCTCCGCCAACGCCCGCGGGTCGTCGGTCAGGTCCGGGTCCACGCCCGGCATCCCGCGCCGGAAGATCTCCCGGATCTCCGACCGGTTGCGGTGGATCGCGGGCACCAGGATGTGGCTCGACTTGTCGTGGCCCAACTGCACGATCAACTCGGCCAGGTCGGTCTCCACCGCGTGCACGCCGATGTCGGCCAACGCCTCGTTCAGCCCGATCTCGACCGTGGCCATCGACTTCACCTTGATGACCTCGCGCGTCCCCGTGGCCCGCACCAGCCCGGCCACGACCCGGTTGGCCTCGTCGGCGTCCCGCGCCCAGTGCACCTGCGTGCCGCGGCTGGTCAACGCCTCCTCGAACCGCACCAGGTACTCGTCGAGGTTCGCCAGCACCTCGTCCTTGATCGCCGCCCCCGCCGCCCGCAGCCCCGCCCAGTCGGGCAGCTCGCCGACCACGGCCGCGCGCTTGGCCCGAATCGTGCCGGTGGCCTTGGCGAGGTTGCGCCGCAACTGCGCGTTGCCCAGCGCCTCGCGCGCGGCCTTCGGGAACGGCTCGCCGGTCAGGTTGCCGCCGCCGGCGGGCATGCCCAGGAACGTCGTCATCGCGTGTGCTCCAGGATCTGGGCCAGGTGCAGCGGCCGGACACCGCCGCGCAGCCTGCTCAGGCCGCCGCCGATGTGCATCAGGCACGACGAGTCGCCCGCCGTGAGCACGCCCGCCCCCGTGCCGAGGACCGCGCTCATCTTGTCCGCGAGCATCGCGGTGGAGGTGTCGGCGTTCTTCAGCGCGAACGTGCCGCCGAACCCGCAGCACGTGTCCGCGCCCGGCAGCTCGACCAGGTCGATGCCCTCGACCGCGCGCAGCAGCCGCAACGGCCGGTCGCCGACCTTCAGCACGCGCAACGAGTGGCACGTCGGGTGGTAGGTGACCCGGTGCGGGAAGTACGCGCCCACGTCGGTGACCCCGAGGACGTCCACCAGGAACTCCGACAGCTCGTAGGTCCGCCGCGCCGTCTCCTCGGCCGCCTCGGCCAGCGCGCGGTCGCCGTGCTCGCGCGCCACGCCCGCGTGCTGGTGGCGCACGGACCCCGCGCACGACCCGGACGGCGCGACCACCACGTCGGCGTCCTCGAACGCCCGCACGTGGTTGCGGACCAGCGGCAACGCCTGGCCCGCGTACCCGGTGTTGACGTGCATCTGCCCGCAGCACGTCTGCCCCGGCGGCACGACCACCTCGTGGCCGAGCCGCTCCAGCAGCCGGACGGTGGCCTTGCCGACGTCCGGGAACAGCCCGTCGACCAGGCACGTGACGAAGAGCGCGACCTTCACCGCGACGAGTCTAGACTGCGTGGTCTGACCACACCAGGGCTGTGGTCAGACCACAGGAGGTGCGGACGGTGTCCGGGTACGGCGCGGTGCTGCGGCACGTCGAGTCGGAGCTGAGCGCGGGCAGGCTCGGCGTGGGGCAGCACCTGCCCGCCGAGCGCAGGCTGGCCGAGGACCTCGGCGTCAGCCGCGCCACCGTCCGCGAGGCGATCCGCGTGCTCCAGGCGATGGGCGTGGTGCGCAGCGGCGTCGGCTCCGGACCCGACGCGGGCACGACCGTCATCGCCGACCCCGCGGGCGGGCTCGGCGCGGCCCTGCGCCTGCACCTGGCCACCCGCAGGCTCCCGATGGCCGACCTCGTCGGCACCCGCGTCATGATCGAGAGCCACTCGGTGCGCGCGGCCGCCGCCACCCCCGACCACCCCGACCTCGCCCGCGCCGCCGACCTGCTGACCCGCATGGACGCGCCCGACCTCGACGCGGACGCGTTCCACCAACTCGACGCCGACTTCCACGTCGCCCTCACGGCCGCCGCCGGCAACGCGGTGAACACCGCGATCATGGCGGCCCTGCGCGACGCGATCCACCGCACCGTGCTCGACGCCGTGCAGGCGCTGCCCGACTGGTCCCGCACCGCCGTCCGGCTGCGCCGCGAGCACCGGTCGATCCTGCGCGCCGTCCGGGCGGGCGACGGCGAGCTGGCCGCGGCCCGCGTGACCCGCCACGTCCGGGGGTTCCACCGCGAATGGGCCCGCCACGCGGGTCCGACGTGACCGGACGGCCCCGCCGCGACCCCCGCCACCGCGAACCCCGGCCCGGCCGCAGCCCCCCGTCACCGCGAACCCCGGCCCCGCCGCGGCCCCCGTCACCGCGAACCCCGCCGGACGTCACTCGGGCAGGTGATGCCGGACGTCCTCCGAATCGGCCAGGCGCGCCCGGATGTCCTCCAGCGTGGCCGGGGCGGCACCGTGGGCCCGCGCCTGGACCAGCACGTTGCCCAACGCGGTGGCCTCCACCGGACCCGCCGTCACCCGCCGCCCGGACAGGGTCGCCGTCAACCGGCACAGCAGGTCGTTGCGCGACCCGCCGCCCACGACGTGGATCACGTCCACGTCCCGCCCGGTCAGCCGCGCCGCCTGGTCCACCGTGCGGGCGTAGGCGACGGCCAACGAGTCCAGCACGCACCGCACCGTCTCGACCGGACCCGCCAACGGACCCGTCGCCGCCTCCGCGATCCGACGCGGCATGTCACCCGGCGGGATGAACGCCGGGTCGTCCACGTCCACCGTCGGCCCACCCGCCGGCAGCGCCTCCGCCCGCGCCAGCAGGTCCGCCGGGTCCAGCCCCGGCCACTCCCGCATCGACTCCTGGAGCAGCCACAACCCGCCCACGTTGCGCAGGAACCGGATCCGCCCGTCCACCCCGCCCTCGTTGGTGAAGTTCAGCTCCCGCGCCCGCCCGTCCACCACCGGCGCCGGCAGCTCGATCCCCGCCAACGACCACGTCCCGCTGGACACGTAGGCGAACCGCGACCCGTCGGCGGGCAGCGCCACCACCGCCGACGCCGTGTCGTGCGACCCGACGGCCGTGACCGGCGTCGCGCGGGGCAACCCGGTCGCCCGCGCCACCTCCGGCCGCAGCACGCCGCGCACCTCGCCCGGCTCCTGCAACGGCGGCAACGGCACACCGGCGGCCAGCTCCGCCGACCACGTGCGCGTCCGCACGTCCAGCAGGCCCGTGGTCGACGCGTTCGTGACCTCCGTGCGCAGCTCGCCGGTCAACCAGTACGCCAGCAGGTCCGGCAGCAGCACCACGTGCGCGACCTCCTCCCACAGCGGCGACGACCGCTCCGCCTCCAGCTGGTAGAGCGTGGTGAACGGCAGGAACTGCAGGCCGTTGATCGCGTACAGGTCCTCGAACGGCACCCGCGCGTGCACCCGCTCCACCGCCTCGGCCGTCCGCCCGTCCCGGTAGGAGACGGGCTCGGCCAGCAGCCCGCCGTCCGCGCCCAGCAGCCCGTAGTCCACGGCCCAGGTGTCGATGCCGATCGACGCCACCTCGCCGAACCCGGCGGCCAGCGCCCGCAGGCCGGTCAGCACCTCCCGGTACAGGCCGGTGAAGTCCCACCGCAGGCGCCCGTCGCGGTGGACCACCCCGTTCGGGAAGCGGTGCACGACGTGCAGCGTGGTCCGGCCGCCGGCCACCACCCCGGCCACGACCCGGCCGCCCGAGGCGCCGATGTCCACGGCTCCGAAAACCCCGGCGACGGACGACATGGGCGACTCCTCGGCTTGAATCGTTTCAAACCACCGCAGTGAAGCGCCCCGCGCCCGCCCTGTCAAGGACGCCGTCCGGCCCCCGGGAGGACC
>NZ_JBHYXZ010000089.1:0-35372 GCF_042752395.1 Actinosynnema sp. NPDC059335
ACTACATGGGCCGGTGTCTGGTAGTGTTGTTACCCCGCCCCGCGCCCCCCCGCGCGGGGCGGCCCCCCGGCCCGTGCGGGTCAGGTGGTGCAGGGGTTGCCGCCGGGGTGGGCGGCGGTGCCGTGGAAGTCGGCGCGCGCCTCACCGATCACCACGTCGGCGAGCAGGGTGTCCAGCACCACGGCCCGCTGGGTCACCGCGGTCGACGTGACCTCGGTGCTGTTGAGCCGGAGGGAGCCGATCACCAGCGGGATGGTCAGGGGCGCGGAGCCCACGGTGGTCGGCACGCCGTTGATCTTCAGCGAGGCGATCGAGGAGCTGCCGGTGAACCGCGGTGCCAGGCCCGTGCCGGTCGGCACGCACGTGACCGCCGCGTCGGCCCTGATCACGCCCAGCTCGATGACCACGCCGAGCGTGCTGATGGTGGTGGTGTCCACCTTGGCGTTCGCGGTGGCGTTGTCGCCCGCGGCGGGCGGGGTCGTGGTCGGGTCGTCCGGCGTCCGGTCGGTGGTGGCGGTCAGCGCCTTGGCCTTGACGGTCAGCGCCGCCGCGTTCAGGTCCACCTGCGCGAGCGTCTTGGCGTCGTCCACGCACGGCACGTCCGCCGGGTTGGCGACGACCGGCTCGATGCCGACCAGGTTCAGCGCGCTCGCCCGGCAGGAGAAGACGCCGTCGCGGTCGTCGTCGATGATCGTGCCGACCCCGACCGCGTCGGTGATGGCCGCGCCGCCCGCCGCGGACAGCGCCACCGTGAACGTCTCGTCCGGCTCGTCCACCGTGTCACCGTTGACCGGCACGATCACCGGCTTGGACGTCTCGCCCGGCGCGAAGGTCACCGTGCCGGTGGTGGCCGCGTAGTCCGCCGGGGCGACCGCGGTGCCGTCGGCGGTGGCGAAGGCGACCGTCACCGGGCTCGGGCTCGGCCGGTCCAGGCCGACCGTGAAGGCGGCGGGCGTGGTGCCGGCGTTGCCCTCGGCGACCACCACGTCGTCGATGGACAGGCCGGGCACGTGCACGGTGTTCCGCTCGATGAAGCCGCGGGAGGCGCCGTCGACCAGGAAGTCCACGGTGCAGCGGTAGGTGCCGGCGGGCGCGCCCGGGTCGACGGAGATGCTCTCGGTGAAGCCGGCGACCTCACCGCTGTTCACGGTGCGGCTCGCGGGCGTGAACCCCAAGGTCAGCTGCGGGTCGCAGGACGTGACGGTGGGCGTGACGGTGACCTGCACGGCCCGGATGCCGTCGAGGATGGCCTGCGCCACCTGGTTGGCCGGGACGTTGTTCAGCAGCACGCCGCCGGTCGCGTTCACGATGGCCGTCGCCTGGCCGCCGGTGTCGAGCCCGCCGCCCGCTGGGCCGACGTTGACCGCGATGACGCGGACGTCGGCGGCCCGGAGCGCGGCGATCGCGTCGGCGAGGGTGTGGCCGAGGCTGGGGTCGTGGGAGGGCGCGTCGCCGAACCAGGCCACGATGCGGGTGCCGTCGGGGCGGAACGCGATCGCGCCGCTGCCGATCTCGAACAGGGCGTTGACGGCGGCCTCGGGGTAGTCGCCGCCGCCACCGGCCACCCAGGCGTTGATCCCGTCCTGCACGGCCGCGGTGTCGCCGGTGAGGTTCTGGTTGACCCGGAACGCGAACGCGTCGCCCTGGTCGCGGTACTCCGCGACCGCGAACCGCGCCGTGGGCTGGGCGTCGAGCACCGCGTCGGTGACCGCGCCCGCGTTCGTGCGGACGTCGGTGATGGCGCTGCCCATGCTGCCGGTGGTGTCGGCCAGGAACACCAGGTCGGGGTTGGGCGGGACCGCCGGGGTGGTGACCGACTTGGCCACCGTCGTGCCCGCGCCGGGGCCGAGGGTGACCTCGACGTCGACGGGGTCCACCTGGGCCGCCGCCTGGGGCGCGGCGACGATCGCGACCGTCGTGGCCCACACCACCAGCGCGGAGGTGAGCGCGGCCACGGATCTGCGCGAGGAACGCCGCGCGCTGGAATAGGACATGAATTCTCCGATCGGGATCGTTCGCGTCCACGCCCGCGAACACGGCCCGGTTTTCGGGCCGACCGCCGACCGGCGCGACGCGGAGGACAACCGGATATCCGCGAGCCGCGGCCGATCAACCGGAATGAATTGCCCCCGTCATGGAAACGTAACCCGATCATCGACGCCGCGGCGTTTCCCGCCAAGCCTCCAGCGGTGTGACACGGGAAATCGTGTCACGACACGGCCGGTGTGACCGGTGGTCCCCCCAGGTGACGACGACCGCTCGATTACGGCCACGTCCGGCCCACTCCCGCGCCCGCCGCACCGCGCGGACCCTCAGTCCTCCTCCGGGTACTGGAACACGTCGCCGAGCGGGACGCCGAACACGCGGGCGATGCGGAACGCCATCTCCAGCGAGGGCGAGTAGCGGCCCTGCTCGATGGCGATGACGGTCTGGCGCGTGACGTCGAGGCGCTTGGCCAGTTCGGCCTGCGTCATCTCGTCGTGCGCGAAGCGGAGTGCGCGGATCGAGTTGGTGATCCTGGTCGGCTTGCCCAACTAGAACCCCCGCCGGTAGGCGACCAGCTTGACGGCCGCGCCGAACACCGCCCACGCGGTGAACACGGCGTAGATCGCGTTGGCGATCCAGAAGTGCGGCGCGCCCCACAGCGTCAAGGCGAACGGCAGCACCATGCCCGCGCCCAGCGCGATCCCGGCCACGTGTTCACCGAACCGGTTGATGTCGCGGTCGCGCGCGTCGGGCCGGTGGCGGTCGCCGGGTCGGACCACCGCGAGCACGATCCGCCCGACGACGGACAGCGCGATGGAGACGCCGATGGCCCACAACATCGGGGCGACGTACGCCACCGACGCCATCGACCCGTTCCCCGTCCGGCCTAACACCACCATGACGTACCCGACGTAGGTCACCACGGTGACCGCCAGGTAGAGCCACGTCCCCTTCTCCTCGTACGACATCGCACCCCTCCGCCGTGTAAAGCGAACTTGACATCACGAAGGTAAGCACTGCTTGACACGACGTCAAGTATCTTTGACATGCCCGGCGGCCGCCGCCGCAGCCTTCCGCGCACCCGCGAGGCGGATCCCCCGGCACCGGAATGCACGCGTCCACCGGCGAGTTCGCCGTGACCTCCGTCGCGGCACGGTTGGAGCGCGAGGTGATCGGGTAGCCGAAGGGCACAAGACCAACGACACCAGGAGGGTCACGTGATCGGGTTCATCGTCGCCGGTTTGATCATCGGCGCGCTCGCCCGCCTGATCAAGCCCGGCAAGCAGAACCTCGGCATCGTGGCGACGCTGCTGCTGGGACTGGTCGGCTCGGTCATCGGCGGCACCATCGCCAACCTGCTCGGCACCGGCGACATCTTCGAGCTGAACGTGCTCGGCTTCATCCTCGCCGTGATCGCCTCGGTGCTGCTCATCGGTGTCGCGGAGGCCATCGCCGGCAACCGCCACCGCACCAGCGTCCGATAACCGCCGGACCACGCCGAACGGCCCCGTCACCGGGTGGTGGCGGGGCCGTTCGGCGTGCGGCGGGCGTGATCGGTGGCGTCGGACGAGGTGGTTACCCTTGCCGCCTGTCGTGGGGAGGGGTGCCGCCGGTGCAGGTGTCCGTGCTGACCGCGGGGTCGCGGGGTGACGTCGAGCCGTTCCTGGCCCTGGGCGCACGGCTGCGCGCGGCCGGTCACGGGGTTCGGTTGGTGACGCACCGGGAGTTCGACGGGGTCGTGCGCGCGGCCGGGCTGGACTTCGCCGAGCTGCCCGGCGATCCCAAGGCCACGCTCGCCGGGCCGGAGGGTCGGGCGCTGCTCGCCGCGCGGAACCCGGTCACGCTGGTCCGACGGCTGCGCGAGGTGGTCGGGCCCGAGCTGCGCGGATCCCTGGCGGCGGCCGTGGACGCGTGCCGGGACGCCGACGTCGTCGTGTACTCGACGCTGGTCGCGTTCGGGCCCACCGTCGCCGAGCACCGGGGCGTGCCGGCGGTCGCGGCGCACCTGTCGCCCAACACGCCCACCCGCGCGTTCCCGATGACCGCCCTGCCGACCCCGGTGCCCGCGGCGCTCAACCACGCGACCTGGCGGTTCTCCGAAGCGCTGCTGTGGCGGGCGTTTCGACCCCTGTTGGACGACCAGCGCGCCGGACTCGGCCTGCCGCCCCTGCCCCGCCGCACACCGCCGCCGCGACGCCGGCCGCCACGCCTGTACGGCTTCAGCCCCTCCGTGGTGCCGCCCCCGCCCGACTGGACGTCCGACGACCACGTGACCGGGTACTGGTTCACCGAAGCCGACACCACCCTGCCAACGGACCTGGTCGACTTCCTGGACGCGGGTGAACCTCCCGTGTACCTGGGCTTCGGCAGCATGCCCGACCAGGACCCGGCCGCGGCCGCCGAGCTGCTGCTCACCGCGGCACGCCGGGTCGGCAGGCGAGCCGTGCTGCTGTCCGGCTGGAGCGGCCTGGGCGCCGGAGACGCCGGCGACGACGTGGTGGTCGTCGACGACGTCCCCCACCGCGCGCTGTTCCCCCGCTGCGCCGCCGCCGTCCACCACGGCGGTGCGGGCACGACGGCGGCGGCCGTGCTGGCGGGCGTCCCGTCGGTGGTCGTGCCGTTCTTCGCCGACCAGTTCTTCTGGGGCCGCCGCGTCACGGAGCTGGGCGTCGGCGCGGCCACCCCCGCCCGGGACCGCGTCACGGCCGACGCCCTCACCGAAGCGCTCCGCGCCGCCCTGGGCCGAACCGCGTCGGCACGCGCCCTGGCCACCCGCGTCGCGGCCGAGGACGGTCCGGGCGCGGCGGTCACCGTGCTGGAACGCCTGACCGGTTCCTGAGGGTGCGGGGGAAGCCGTCCCGCCCCGCGACCGGCGAGCCCCGGCCGACGGCGCCCCGACCTGGAGCGGCCGTCCACAGAGGACTCGTCCGGACGGTCAGAGCAGGCCGCGGCGGTAGGCGGCGACCAGTCGGCGCGGCACGGTCAGCCTCCGTCCGTCCAAGGTGGTCACCGGCACCAGGTCCGGTGCGGTGGCCTTCCACCGGGAGCGGCGGTGGCGGGTGTTGCCGCGCGACGTCTTGCGCTTGGGCACGGCCATGTCAGCGGTTCCTCCTGCCGTAGCGGCGGTTGAACTTCTCGACCCGGCCGGCGGTGTCCACCACGCGCTGGTTGCCGGTCCAGAACGGGTGGGAGTCGGAGGTGATGTCGACGGTGATGAGCGGGTAGGTGTTGCCGTCCTCCCAGTCGATCGTGCGGGTCGAGGTGGCGGTGGACCGGGTCAGGAACGCCTTGCCCGTGGCCTGGTCGCGGAAGACCACCGGGTGGTAGTCGGGGTGGATGCCCTGCTTCACAGCTCCTCCATCTCGTCGTGCCGTTCGGCAAACCGGTTCGGCGAACGGCAGTTCGTCGGCCGGCGCCGACTCCTCGTCGGTCACCAGCGCCCGGCGAGCCCGGCCACCGGTACGACCTCGGTCCCTCTGTGCGCTAGCCTAACGGAAACGATTGTCGTTTCCAACTGGAGGTAGCGTGTCCTCACGGCACTGCCAGGTCGCCGGCCGCAAACCCGGCTACGGCAAACAGGTCTCCCACTCCCACCGGCGCACGTCGCGGCACCGGCTGCCCAACACCCAGCGCCGCCGCTTCCGGCTGCCGTCCGAGAACAGGTACGTGGTGTTGACCCTGTCGACCAAGGGCATCAAGACCGTCGACAGGCGCGGCATCGAGGCCGTCGTCGCCGAGCTGCGCCGCCAGGGGGTGAAGGTCTGATGGCGAAGGCCACCGACGTCCGGCCGATCATCAAGATGAGGTCGACCGCGGGCACCGGCTACACCTACGTCACCCGCAAGAACCGCCGCAACGACCCCGACCGCCTCGTGCTGCGCAAGTTCGACCCCGTCGTGCGCCGCCACGTCGACTTCCGCGAGGAGCGGTGATGGCCGAGGAGTCCGAGATCGCCGAGGAGCGGCAGCGGCGGGAGATCGTCCTGCCCGGCGTCACCGAGCCGGGCCGGTGAGCCGGATGCCACGACCGGAACGTGCGCCGAAGCGCCGCGCCAACCTGCTGCACCGGGAGGGCGTCACCCACGTCGACTGGAAGGACGTCGCCCTGCTGCGCAAGTTCATCTCCGACCGCGGCAAGATCCGCTCCCGCCGTGTCACCGGCCTGACCCCGCAACAACAACGCCGGGTCGCCGCCGCCATCAAGAACGCACGCGAGATGGCGCTGCTCCCCTACCCCGCCAAGGGCCGCTGAGCGGGGCGGGCCGCCCCACCATTACGCCGCCGCCTCGACCGCGGGGTGCGGGCGAGGCGGCGGCGCGGGCTTCCCGGGTGAACGGCGACCGCCGGTCGGTCAGCGGCGCAGGCCGGCGCGGACCACCAGCGCGTCGTGGTCGGTGTAGGTGGTCGGCTCGATCTCCAGCACCGGGGCGGCGAGGTCGCCGTAGGCGTGCTGGATGCCGGGAGCCTGGGCGGCCGACGCGTCGGTCAGGGTCCAGTGGCCGGTCGGCGCGCACGAGGCACGGCGGTTGACGTCGCCCGCGAAGATCGTCGGACGGCCGCGCGAGGCCAGGATCGCGGTCAGTTCGGCGCACTGGGTCGCGTTGGCGGTGCCCGGCGCCTCGCCGCCGGTGGACAGGTGGGTGGTGCACACGTCCACCCGGCGGGCGGTCGTCACGCAGAGCCAGCGCCGCTCCTCCACGCCGCTGAAGACGGAGAACGGCGCGTCCTCGGCGGCGCGGATCGCCTCCTTGGTCAGCACGGCGTTGCCGAACACGCCCCGCCCCTCCGGTGACTTGCAGGCCAACGGTGCGCCGCGGTAGATCACGGTGGCGAAGCGGTGGTGGTAGCCGGTGCGGGCGGCGATCTCGGCCACGTCGCCGCTGCACGCCTCGTTCAGGGTGACCGCGTTGACGTCGTTGGCCTCGATGCGGGCGACCACCTCGTCCACGATCTTCGGGTACTCGGTCCCGGCGTAGCAGCCGGCGTAGCCGCTGGCGCAGACGTTCATGTGCAGCAACGAGTACGGCGGGCGCGCGGGCGACCGGGTCTCCGCGGACCCGGCGGCCGCGGCGGCCGGGGACAGCAGGAGGGCGACGAGCAGGCAGCCGAGCAGTGCCGTGAGCGGGCGCGTGGCGGAACGTTGGATCATGGGGCGATTGTGCTCATCGGGTTCCCGAACCCGAAGGTCCGCCGGCAAGTGTTCACCGTCCCGACGCCCTGGTGAACCGCGGCCGGGCGTCGGGTGCACGGCCGGGTCCCGGGCCTCCCCGGCGGGTTCGTCGCGCTACTTGCGGAACAGCCGGTGACCGGGTCGGGCGAGTTCGTTGCCGCTGCCCTCGGTCACCCACCTGAGGGTGGCCGCGTCCTCCGCGTTCTTGCCGAAGTCGTGGTTGCCGGCGATGATCCCGTCGATCGGCCCGAGCACCTCGTCGCACTCCGGATAACCCTTGGCGTACATGGTCCACACCAGCACGGCCGCGAGTCCGGGGTTCGGCTTGTCGCGTTCCGCGGCGCCGGTCTCGACGTCACCCTTCACCTCTTCGCGGTAGATGCTGCCGCAGTCGCCGACCTCCAGGACCCGCTGGCCGGGCGGCACGTTCGCCTTCCGGAACGCCGCCAGCGCGTGCTCGGTGTCGCCCCAGAACCCGACGCCCTCCAGCGGGACGCCGTTCTCGTCCGTCGCGGAGATGTTCGGGGCCAGGTTGCGGTATCCGGGTCCGCGCAGGGTTTCCTTGTTCTTGTCGTAGTCCTTGCTCGTCAGGTCGTAGAGGACCTGCACGCCGGCGTTGGTGAGGGTCTTCGCCTGGCGGGCCAGGCCGCGGGTGGAGCACGGCGCCTCGGCCTTGCGGCACTTGTCCGGGGTCTTGATGTCCAGCCACACCAGCAGCGGTCTCGTGGCCGGGTCGAGCGCGACGATCTCCTCGAACATCCGGGCGACGGCCCGCTCCCTGGTCGAGCCCTTGCAGTCGTGGTCGAAGTACCACGCCGGCCGGTCGCGGCGCTCCCAGTTGGCGCAGATGTCGATCTCCACGCCGTTCGCGCCGGCCGCGACGGCGCGGTGCAGCGCGGCCGGGCTGTTCACCCCGTGCGCGATGGCGTAGACCGGCCTCTTGGCGGCCGTGTCGTCCGCTTCGCCCGCAGGCGCGGTGAGCAGCCCGGAGACGAGCGTGCCGACGACCACGAGCGCGATCCTGCCGAGCATCCTTGACCTCCTGGAGGGAACACCGCGTCGAGGATGGCAGCACGGTCGGGCCGCCCGGCAAGGGTCGGCGGGCAAGGCCACCCGGCCGGGGAGTACGGGCCCGATTCATCCGATCGGGAGCCGAGCACGGCGCCGCGGCGGCCCGCACGGCGGCCTGCGGCCGGTCCCCGCACCGCAGCGGGCCCGCGAGGACAACCTGCGCGAATACCCGCCCGAACCCGGGTGAAACACCCCGGTCGTCACCGCGCCGCCCCGATCCGGTGACCGGGTCGCCGCCCCGGGAGACCCGTGCCACGGTGAAGGGGCAGCGCCGTCGCACGTCCCCCCGCCCGCCGGCCGCGCGTCTTCCCCGGAGCGGCGAAGGCGAAGCCACTCCCGGAAGGGCAGCAGATGACCACTGTGGATGGACGCGCCGACGCCGCCGAGCCCTCCGACCCTCCCCCGCCGATCAACCGCACGCGGCCCGCTCCGGGCGTCCTGGTGCTGGGTGTCGCCGGTCCCGTGCGGACACCGCTGGTCGAGGCCGCCCGGCGGTGCCTGGGCGAGTCGCCCGGCGTGCTGGTCCTCGACCTGTCCCGCGCGACCGCGTGCGACGGCCGGGGAGCCGCGGTGGTGACCGCCGTCCGCGCCGAGGCGCGGGCGCGCGGGGTGCCGGTCGAGCTGGTGATCTCGACCTACGACGTCGCCCGGGCGGTGCACTTCGCCGACCCGGACGCGTTGCTGGGCGCGTGGCCGTCGCTGGAGCCCGTGCTGACCGCCCTCTGCCCGCCCGACCGCGCGGGCCCGGACCGACCAGACCACACGCACGGAGGAATTCGATGACCACCGGCTTCAACCCGCTGGAGCACCGCGGCATCCCCCTGGACCGGCAGGTCCGGAGCTGGCGCGAGCTGAACGTGGACCCGATCGACCCCGACCACAGCGAACCCTACACCCGGTGCCGGATCATCACCATGAACGGCATCGAGGTCGAGGCGCTGCTGTTCAGCCACCAGTTCGCCCGCAACTGCCTCGACATGGACGTCAAACGCCGCCTGGCGGAGGTGCGCTACCTCGAACAACAGCAGCAGAAGGCGGTGAACTGGCTGCTGCCCGGCGTGTCCTCGGCGCTGGAGACCACGATCGCGTACGAGCAGGTCGCCGTCGACCTCACCGCGTGGGTGGCGCGCATGGAGCCCGACCCGTACCTCACGCAGGCGTACCAGTTCGGCGTGCTGGAGGACTTCGACCACCTCTACCGCTACGCCAACCTCTACGAGATGATCCAGCGACGCAAGGCGGAGCGCATCGTGGACGACCTCACCGAGGTCATCCCCGGCCGGCCCACCAAGTACCACCACCGCCACCCGGCGGACAACGTGCGCGAGCCCTACGACCGCTCCACCGCAGCCCCGATCTCCAAGCTGCACGCGTTGACCATCATGTCCGCCGAGCAGCAGACGATGAACTTCTACCTCAACGTCGGGCCGGAGTACATGGAGCCGATCGCGCGGCAGCTCTACCAGGAGATCGCGCTGATCGAGGAAGAGCACGTGACGCACTACGAGTCGCTCGTGGACCCGGGCGAGACGTGGTGGGAGCGGCTGGTCAACCACGAGTACAACGAGTGCTACCTCTACTACTC
This sequence comes from Actinosynnema sp. NPDC059335, assembly GCF_042752395.1. Classification (NCBI taxonomy): domain Bacteria; kingdom Bacillati; phylum Actinomycetota; class Actinomycetes; order Pseudonocardiales; family Pseudonocardiaceae; genus Actinosynnema; species Actinosynnema sp. NPDC059335. Next base: position 9,812 of record NZ_JBHYXZ010000089.1, read on the forward strand.
GTTCATGCAGACCGAGTCCGACCGCCGGATCAAGGCGATCTGGGAGCTGCACCTGAACATGGAGCTGGAGCACCTGCACGCGGCGTGCGACCTGATGCGCGCCTACGACGACCGCGAGCCGGAAGAGGTCCTCGCGCCCGAGCTGCCCGATCCGGTGACGTTCGAGCCGAACAAGGAGTACCTGCGCGAGCTGCTGGACACGCAGATCGACCTGACCACGTTGGGCACCGGTTACGTCCAGGAGGCGCACGAGCGGTTCGAGGCCATGCAGGAGGCGCTGATGGGCGGCGAGGCGCCGCCCAGCGAACGCGTCATCGACCTGCACCGCGAGGACTTCGGCACCGACTACCGGCACTCGACCAACGGTGAGCACCCGGTGGCCTCGCTGCGGCAGCAGCCCACCACGAGCTGACGGAGGCACGATGACCACCACGTCCCGCCCGGAGACCGGACACGACGCCGACGTCGTGGAACTGCTGATCGGGCAGCACATGGAGATACGGGACCTGTTCGGCGAGGTCCAGACGTCCACCGGCGGGCAGCGGGCGGACGCCTTCGCCCGGCTCGTGCGGCTGCTCGCCGTGCACGAGACCGCCGAGGAGATCGTCGTCCACCCGGCGGCGCGGCGCAGCGTCGACGGCGGGGCCGCGATCGTGGAGGACCGGCTCGCCGAGGAGCAGCACGCCAAGGAGCAGTTGGCCCACCTGGAGTCGATCGGCACGGAGGACGCGCGGTTCCTCGACGGGTTGGCCCGGCTGCGCGACGCGGTGCTGCGGCACGCGCACCACGAGGAGGCCTACGAGTTCCGCTACCTGCGCCAGCACCACGACCTCGACCAGCTGCGCCGCATGGCCGAGCGGGTCCGGGCCGCCGAGAGCATGGCGCCGACGCACCCGCACCCGAGCACCCAGTCCGCCACCGCGAACGTGGTGGCGGGGCCGGCCGTCGCCCTGTTCGACCGGGTGAAGGACGCGGTGCGCGGGGCGCTGTCCGACGACGGGAAGTGAATCGGCGCGCCCCGGCTCAGCGCCCGTCGTCGCGCCACCGGTGGACGCCCGCGCCCTGCGCGTAGGACAGGTGACCACCGAGCGCGCCGCCGGCGCTGAGCACCACCAGGCCGGCCAGCCGCCACGCGCGGGCGGCCCGGTCGCCGCACCGGGTCGAGGCGAGGAAGCAGCCGACGGCGAGCAGGTTGCCGACGGCGTGCAGCGCGCCGACCCGCCGCTGGGCGAGGTCGAGGCGGGAGAAGTCCGCCAGGCCCGCGACCGCGGTGGGCGGGGTCGCCGCCAGCCCGATCGCCACCAGCCGCCGTGCGTCGGCGGGCCGGCCGAAGCCGACGTCGAGCACGGCGGCGCACACCCACGCGCCGATCGGCACGGTCACCAGCAGCGGGTGCACGGGGTGGCCGAGCCAGGCGCCGCGCAGGAACCGGTCCGCCCGGCCCCGCCCCAGCGCCTTGCGCACCACCCGCGCGACCGCGCCGGCGGGCGCGTCGAGGGCGTCGACCGACTCGGCCGCGTGCAATGTCCGACGTATGACCATGCGCGTCGAGTACCCGGCGGGGCCACCGCGAACCTCCCGCCGGGGGTGACGCGCCGGATCAGGTCCACGGGCCCCAGCGGGTGTCGTGAGGGCCTGCCGGATCACGCCGGGAACTCTCTGGCGGACGTCGCGGTGGCGCGCCGGATCAGGCTGACGAGCCCCCGGCGGGTGTCGCGGTGAACGCGGCGGCCCCGGCGCGGACCCGGAACGGCTCCAGGTCGGCGCGCTGGCGCGCGGCCCGGTCGATCAGGTGGTCGAAGTCGATGTCGGGCAGGCGCGAACCCAGGCCCGCCAGGTCGCGCAGGGTCGTCCAGAGCTGCTTCTTGCCGTCGATGCCCATGGTGAGGATCTCCAGCTCCTCGAACCGGCTCAACGGCGAGTACGACAGCAGCCGCCCGTTGCGCTTGAGCCGGCCGAGGCGTTCGGCGACGAACGCCGACCCCGTCTTGACCGGGTCCGGTCGCACCCCGACCCGCTTCATGATCACCCGGAACGTCTCGACGTCCTCGGCGATGGCCGTCGCGACCCCGGCCAGCACCTCGCCGAGCTGGGTGCCGCGGTTGTTGCGGTGCGCCCGGCGCGCCAGCTCGCGCCACACCACGCCCATCGCGAGCTGGTCCTTGAGGTAGATGCCCAGGAAGTCGTCCACCACCACGAGGTACCCCCGCGCCGGGTCCTCTACCACCGGGGTTCACCCGTGGTGGTGTCCCGGTCGGCGGGCGCGCCGCGGTGACCACGTCGACCGCGCCCAGGCCGGAAATCCACAGGTCCACGCCGCCCCGGCTCCCCGACCACCACCGCACGCGGGGATCGCGGTGTGGTCGGCGAACGGCACCCGCACGTACTCGGCGTGGCTGCCCTTGAACCCGCCCATCGCGTGCGAGTAGCCGAAGATCCCGCCGGGGTCCGCGCCCCACAGCGCCTGCGTGATGCCCGGGTTGGTGTTGGTGTTGTCGCACAGCGACCACAGGTCGTTCTTGCAGTACCAGCACGAGCGTGCGGGAGGCGAAGTCGCTGATCGAGACCGGGTCGGTGCTGCGCCCGGACACGCCCGGCTCGACCCACCCGGGGCCGGCGGGGCGCGTGGTGCGGATGCTGACCAGGCGGGCGGCCGGGGAGGGCAGGCTGTGAAGGCGCTGTGCCGGGAGGGCGTGAACGACTTGGAGGTCCGGCAGAATGCCACCCGCAGGTCCTCGCGCGACACGTCGCCGGTGGGGCGCGCCGGCAGTTCCGTGCCCTTGTCACCCGCCGCCGGCCGCACGGTGACCTCCACGTCGCCGCGCAGCCGCGCCAGCGGCTCCGGCAGGTCCCGCACCCGCTCCGGCGGGCAGCAGACCGTCACCGCGAGCGAGTGCGCGTCCCGCCCGGCCGCCTTGCGCCCGGCCACGACCCGCCGGCCGATCACCGCCGCCGCGCCCACCGCAGTCAGCACGGCCGCCTTGCCCGATGTCCTCATGCCCATCCCTCCTTCGAACCCGGCGGCTGCCCCGTACCGGGCCGCGCAACCGCCGGCGGGGACGTCGTCACCGGGGGAGCGGCGCGGGCGAGGTCGACGCCGCTGGGCCGAACGGGTGGCCGACACCCCGGGACGTGTGGGTCGCTCGACCGTGGGCAGCCGGTCGCGGCCCCGGTCACCAAGGGCCTGACCCTGCGCGCGGCGCAACAGCACGGGCAGCGCTACATCCCGATGCTGCTGGACCGCATCGCCGCCGGCGAGATCACCACGGCCCACCTGGCGACCCACGTGATGCCGCTCGACGACGCGCCGCGCGGGTACGAGCTGTTCAAGACCAAGGAGGACGGGTGCACGCGCGCGGTGTTCCGCCCCTGAACCCGGCCGGCCCGGGGTCGGCACACCTCCACACCGCGTCGTCGTGACGTGCGCGCCGCAGTCCCCGGGACCGCGTCCGATCCTTTGTGGACGGACGGCGTCACGGTCCGCGCCTCACTGTTCGCCAACGGGTCGTCACGCACCGCCACGGGCGAGGCGGCCGGCGGCCGGGCCGCCCTCCCCCGCCTCTCTCGAACGTGCGGGGCGACCACCCTGCCGTTACGATCATGTGGCCCGTCCCGCAGTCCCGGTCGGAGCCCGTGACCCACTCCTCCGCCGGGCCGTCGATCCGCACGCGGTTTCGCGCAGACCATCGCCTTCGGCGGGGCGGCACCGGGTGGTTGCCGAGTGATGGGACGTTCGTGGCGCGTTTCGACGAGGGCGGGGAGAACGTGTTCTCCGCCGACGAGGAAGTCGGCCCCCAACTGGCCTCGGTGGACTGGGCGGCCACCCCGCTCGGACCGCCGGACGGCTGGCCCCAGAGCCTGCGGACCGCGGTCAGCATCCTGCTGTCGTCCCGGTTCTCCATGTGGATGGCCTGGGGTCCCGAGCTGACCTTCTTCTGCAACGACGCCTACCGGCGCGACACGCTGGGCCGCAAGTACCCGTGGGCGCTGGGCCGGCCCGCGAGCGAGGTGTGGGCGGAGATCTGGGGCGACATCGGCCCGCGCATCGACACCGTGCTGACCACCGGGAAGGCGACCTGGGACGAGGCGCTGCTGCTGTTCCTGGAGCGCTCCGGCTACAGCGAGGAGACCTACCACACCTTCTCCTACAGCCCGCTGCGCGACGACTCCGACGCGGTCGTGGGCATGCTGTGCGTGGTCAGCGAGGTGACCGAGCGCGTCATCGGCGAGCGCCGGATGGCGACGCTGCGGGACCTGGGCTCGGACCCCAGCGTGGTGCGCACCGAGGAGGAGACGCTCGCGTTCTCCCACCGCCAACTGGAGCGCAACGCCCGTGACCTGCCGTTCACGCTGACCTACCTGTTCGGCGACGACGGCGTCGCGCGGCTGGTGGGCACGACCGGCATCACCGCCGACCACCCGGCGGCCCCGGCCGCCCTGTCCGCCGACGACCCGGACCCGGTGTGGCCGGTGGCCGCGCCGGCCGGCGGCGCGGCCGCGCTGGTGGAGCTGGAGGGCGAGCCGTTCGTCGACCTGCCGACCGGCGCCTGGCCGGCCCCGCCCACCCGGGCGCTGGTGGCGCCGATGCAGCAGCAGGGCGGCACGCCCTACGGGTTCGTGGTGGTCGGGCTCAACCGCTACCGGCAGGTGGACGAGGGCTACCGCGGTTTCCTCGACCTGGTCGCGGGCCACGTGGCGGCCGGGATCGCCAGTGCCCGCAGCTACCAGGCGCAGCAGCGGCGCGCCGAGGAGCTGGCCGAGCTGGACCGCGCCAAGACGGCGTTCTTCTCCAACATCAGCCACGAGTTCCGCACACCCCTCACCCTGATCACGGGTCCGCTGGAGGAGCTGCTGGACCGGTTCGCCGACGACGAGCCGGCCAAGGTCGAGCTGGAGGCCGTGCACCGCAACAGCCTGCGGCTGGGCAAGCTGGTCAACACGCTGCTGGACTTCTCCCGCCTCGAGGCCGGGCGGATGCGCGCCCGCTACGAACCCCTCGACCTCGCGGTGTTCACCGCCGAGCTGGCCAGCGTCTTCCGCTCCGCGATCGAACGCGCGGGCCTGCGCTTCGAGGTGGACTGCCCCGTGCCGGGCGAGGTCGTGCACGTGGACCGGTCGATGTGGGAGAAGGTGGTCCTCAACCTGCTCAGCAACGCGCTGAAGTTCACCTTCGACGGCTCGATCCGGGTCGCGGTGCGCGGCGACGGCGACCACGCGGTGGTCACCGTCGCGGACACCGGCGTCGGAGTGGCCCCCGACGAGCTGCCCCGGCTGTTCGAGCGGTTCCACCGCATCGACAACGTGCGCGCCCGCTCCAACGAGGGCAGCGGCATCGGCCTGGCGCTGGTGCGGGAGCTGGTCGGCCTGCACGGCGGCGCGATCACCGCCGAGAGCACCCCCGGCCGGGGCACCGCGTTCACCATCCGCCTGCCCCTGGGCGCCGACCACCTGCCGGCCGACGCGCTGGTGGCCCCCGGTGACGCGGGGGTCGAGGGCTCCGCCGCCGACCCGTTCGTGCAGGAGGCGCTGCGGTGGCTGCCCGCCGAGCAGACCGCCGCGGACGACGTCGGTTTCGACGGCTCCCTGGTCGGCACGCCGGCGGCCACCCCGGCCGCGGACGGCGGGCGGCCTCCCGGCCGGGTCCTGGTCGCCGACGACAACGCCGACATGCGCGACTACCTGCGCCGACTGCTGCAACCGCACTACCTGGTGACCGCCGTGGGCGACGGGCGGACCGCGCTCGACGCGGTGCGCGCCGCACCGCCGGACCTCGTGGTCAGCGACGTGATGATGCCCGGCTTGGACGGGCTCGAACTGGTCGCCGCGCTGCGCGCCGACCCGCGCACCGCGTCGGTGCCCGTGCTGCTCCTGTCCGCCCGCGCCGGGCAGGAGGCGGCCATCGAGGGCCTGCAGGCCGGCGCCGACGACTACCTGTTCAAGCCGTTCTCCGCGGCGGAGCTGCTGGCCCGGGTCCGGGCCAACGTCGAGTTGGCGCGGATGCGCAACCACCACCTCGCGTGGCGCACCGCGTTGATCGACTCGCTGCAGGAGGGGTTCTTCGTCTGCGACGAGCAGGGCGCCGTCGTGGAGGTCAACGCGGCGTTCGCCGACCTGCTCGGGTACGGGCCCGAGGGCCTGCCCTACGCCGCGCGCCACCCCTGGTGGCCCGACGAGCGGACCGACCCCGAGGCGCACCGGCAGGCCGGCGAGGTCTTCGCCCGCCTCGTGGAGCGCGGCACCGGCACGGGGATCGTGCCCGTGACGCACCGCGACGGCCGCCGGCTCTGGGTCGCCGCCTCCTTCAACCGCGTCGCCGACCCCGACGGCGGACGGCACGTGACCGTCGGCACGATCCGCGACGTCACCGCCGAGCACCACGCCGTGCAGCGCAGCACCGCGCTGGCGGCGGTGAACCTGCGGCTCTCCCGCGCCGAGGACACGCCCGACGCGCTGCGCGGCGTGCTGGAGGAGCTGCGGTCGCTGTGGCACGCGCGCCGCGTCCTGGCGGCGACGTTCGAGCGGGGCGACGAACCCGACCTGGTGTCCGTGGGCGAGCCCGCCACGTGGGCGGAGCTGCCCGAAGACCTGCGGGACTCGCTCCTCGCCCGCCGCGCGGGCGCGTTGCTGACCCCGGTCGCGGACGGCCCGACCGCCATGTCGATCACCCTGGAGCACCCCTCGGGGGTGCTGGTGCTGCGCGTCGACCTCGAAGGGCGTCGCGTGCTGTCGGCCGAGGACCAGACGCTGCTGGCCCTGCTGGCCGGGCACCTCGGCCAGGGGCTGCACCGCATGCGCCAGATCGACCAGCAGCGCGAGACCGCGTTGACCCTGCAACGCGCGATGCTGGGCCCGGCCCGGCTGCCGGAGGGCTTCGCCGTGCGCTACGAACCCGCGACCCGGCCGCTGAAGGTCGGCGGCGACTGGTACGACACGTTCGAGCTGCCGGACGGGCGCACCGCGATCGTCGTCGGGGACTGCGTCGGGCACGGCCTGCAGGCCGCCGCGGTGATGGGGCAGTTGCGCAGCGCGTGCCGGGCCCTGCTGCTGCACGACCCCAGCCCCGCGCGGACCCTGAACGCGTTGGACCGGTTCGGGGCGACGTTGTCCGGGGCCATGTGCACCACGGTGTTCTGCGCCGTGCTCGACACCGTCACCGGCGACCTGGTCTACTCCAGCGCCGGCCACCCGCCGGGCATCATGGTCAACCCCGACGGCACCACCGGCCTGCTGGACCAGGGCCGGGGGTTGCCGCTGGCCGTGCGCCCCGACCGCCCGCGCCCCGAGGCGACCGTGGTCGTGAACGCCCGCGCCACGCTGCTGCTCTACACCGACGGCCTGGTCGAACGCCGCCGTCGCCCCCTGGACGAGGGGATCGCGGCGGTGTCCGTCGCGGTGCGGGCCGCCCCCGACGTCCCGGTGGACGACCTGGCGACCCGGATCATGACCGACCTGGCGCCCGAGTCGGGGTACGACGACGACGTCGCGCTGCTCGTCTACCGCCACCCCGCCCCGCTGGAGATCGCGTTCCCGGCCCAGGCGTCGGAACTCGCCCCGGTGCGCGACAGCCTGCGGGCGTGGCTGCGCAGTTGCGACGTCACCGCCCAGCAGACGTTGAACATCCTGGTCGCCGCGGGCGAGGCCTGCACCAACGCCATCGAGCACGGGCACCGCGACCGGCTCGGCGGCGCGATCCGCCTCCGCGCGTCCGCGTTCCCCGACCAGGTGCGGTTGATCGTGACCGACAGCGGGACCTGGCGGACGCCCGACCCGGTGGTCGAGGCCCACCGGGGCCGGGGCCTGCAGGTCATGCGCGGCCTGGTCGACGACGTCACCGTCCTGTCCGGTGCCGGGGGCACCACCGTCGAGATGCACGCGAGGATCAGCCAGTGACCACCGAACTCTCCCTCACCACCACGACCCGGGCCGACGGCACGCGCGTCCTGGTCGCCGCCGGCGAGATCGACCTCAGCAACAACGACGCGTTCGGCGCCGCCGTCGCCGAAGGCATCGCCGAGGCGGGCTCCTTGGTCGTGGACCTGACCGCCGTGCAGTACCTGGACAGCAGCGCGCTGCACTCGCTGTTCACCCACGCCGACGGGATCACGGTGGTCGCCGGCCCGATGCTGATGCCGGTGCTCACCGTCTCCGGCCTGACGCAGCTGACCACCGTGGAAGAGGTGTCGTCCCAGCCGGGTCAGACCCCGGTGTAGGGGTTCGACGCCGGTCCCCCGGTCACTCCTCGCCCTCCTCCGCCAACCCCAGCAGCGGCAGCAGGACGGCTTGGACGAACGGCGCCATCGTGCTCACGTACGTCGAGCTGAGGTGGTTGTCGTCCAGGTAGACGAACACGTTGCCGATGATCGACGGGCAGGTCTCGTCCTCGCAGATGTAGTGGCTGAAGTCCGCGAACGACACGTTGGGCGGCAGGTCGGGCACGGCCGCCCAGGGCGGGTCCGGGGTCAGCAGGTCCGACCGGGGCGTCGCGCACGCCGCCGGGTCCAGGCCGTTCGCGGCGGCGCACTCGGCCGGCGAGAAGGAGAACCGGGGGTTGTCCCGGATGGCCAGCACGGGCAGCCCGAGGTCGGCGAGCTTGCGCCACTGGGCCACGAACCCGTCCGGGGTGTGCTCGGTCAGCCCCACCCGGACGTTGCGCGTGCCGTTGGCGACGACCAGGTCCGGTCGCAGGTCGGCCAGCTCGTCCACGAGGTCGGCGTTCCACCGGGTGCACCGGGCGTCGCCGGGCATCGCGTCGGCGTCGGTGGAGAACGGGCACGCGCCCTTGAGCATCGAGACGATCTGCCAGTCCCGTTCCTTCGCGATGGGCCACAGCGCGGCGAGGTACTGCTGCATGTGCGAGTCGCCGACGACCGCGATCCGCCGGGCCGGCTCGGCGGAACTCGGCGACGTGCACACGTGGAGGTCCTGCGGGTTGCGCGGCGAGGTGCGGCACGTGCTGCCCTCGATCGCGGCGAAGTCGTCGCGCAGCGACACCAGCGGCGGGATCACGGTCGCGTCCTCGGAGCCCCAGTACTCGAAGTCGGGCATGCGGGCCAGGGCGCCGGGGTGGTCGTTGTCGTCGACCAGCAGCTCGTAGGAGGCGGCCTTGCGGTCGCTGACGACCTGCCAGGCGAACGCGGCCACCAGGACCGGCACCATCGCCGCCGCGCCCAGCGCGTGGGCGCGCCACGCGCGGACCTCGCCGACCGCGGAACGGCGCACCGGCGACTCGACCAGGTGGTGGGTCGCCACGGCCAGCGCGACGGACAGCCCGATCACGAACGCGCCCCCGAGCAGCCCCACCTCCTCCCGCCCGCGGGCCACGAGGTAGAGCACGAGCACCGGCCAGTGCCACAGGTACAGCGCGTAGCTCAGGTCCCCGACATAGCGGACCGGGCGGGCCGACAGCAGCCGGTCCGCGCCCAGGCGGCTGCCGGACGCGCCGGCCGCGATCACGGCCGCGCCGCACAGCGTCGGCCACAACGCCACCCAGCCGGGGAACACGCTGCCGACCTTCAGCACCAGCCCGCAGGCGACCAGGCCCACGACGCCGAGCCACCCGAGCACGACCCGCGCCCACGTGCGCAGCACCACCGCGTCGACCACCAGCGCCAACAGGCCGCCGAGCGCGAACTCCCACACCCTGGTCAGCGAGTGGAAGTAGGCCAGCGGCTGGTTCGCCGCGGTCAGGGCCACGGAGAAGGCGAGCGACCCGCCGAAGGCGGCGACCAGCAGCACGGCCACCAGGCTGCGCGCCCCGACCGCGGCGCGGCGGGCCACCCACAGCGCGGCGACCACCAGCAGCGGCCACACCAGGTAGAACTGCCCCTGGATGGACAGCGACCAGAAGTGCTGGACGACGCTGGCCTCGTTGTGCTGGCTGAAGTAGTCGGCCGCGTCCGCGACCAGCTGCCAGTTCTCCAGGTACAGCGCGGCGGCGACGACCTCGCGGACGGTCTGGAACCACCGGTTCTCCGGCAGCGCCACCACGCCCACGGCGATCAGCACGAGCAACACGGTCAGCGCCGCCGGGAACAGGCGCTTGACCATCCGCCCCCACATCGGGACCAGCTCGATGCGGCCGCGTTCGGCGGCGCGCAGCAGTTGCCCGGTCACCAGGAAGCCGGAGATCAGGAAGAACACGTCCACGCCGCCGGAGACCCGGCCCAGCCACACGTGGTAGACGACGACCAGCACGACCGCGAGCGCGCGCAACCCCTGCAACTCGGGACGGTAACCGCGGGCACGACCCGTGGGCGACGGCGGCGCAGAGGAGGGCTTCAAGATCAACTCCAAGTCGGTCCGGTCCGCGGACGCCGACCAGACTTCCCGGCACACCTCCGACACCGCCGGGGGCGGCGCCGGACCGCACCCTACCCCACCGCCCGCCAAGCCCCGGAATCCCCGATCACCGGCCGGCGGGCCGGAGTCGACCCATCCCCTGGTCCGGACCCGACGCCCCGGCACGTCGGGCGCGCACCCCAACGACGCGGCGTGACGACGCGTTCGCGTTGTGTGGCAGGCGTTCCGCCGGCGGTTCATCGCATCGCCCTCGCGGCCGGCGGCTCCACCGACCGGGGCGAGAACCCCGCGGCCACCGGCGTGCGGTGGCCGCGGGGTCGTCACGGCAGGCGGCCGACGCCCGCGTAGAGGGCGTCCAGCTCGACGTCGCGCACCTCGTGCAACCCGCTCTCGGGCCGCCACTGCGAGGTGGTGACCAGCCCCGGCTCGACCAGCTCGAAGCCGTCGAACAACGCCAGCACCTCGTGGCGGGGACGGGGGAAGACGTTGTCCCGCGTGGACTTCATCGTCTTGACGATCTGCTCGCCGTGCACGGTGGCGAAGTCGTCGGTGAGGTGGGTCATGGCCAGGTAGCTGCCGGGGGCCAGGGCGTCGCGGTAGCGGGCGAACAACCCCACCGGGTCCGCCTCGGGCGGGATGTAGTGGCCGATGGTGACCGCCAGGAGGCCGATCGGCTGGTCGAAGTCGAGCAACCGCCGGGTCGCGGGCGCGTCGAGCACGTCGTCGGGACGGGTGATGTCGGCGTCCACGATCACCGCGTCGGGCTGGTCGGCCAGCAGCAGGCGGCTGTGCGCCACGGCGACCGGCTCGTAGTCGACGTAGACCACCCGCGTGCCCGGGGCGGTGTTCTGCGCGATCTCGTGCACGTTGCCCACGGTCGGGATGCCCGAGCCCAGGTCGAGGAACTGCCGCACCCCGGCCTCGATCATGAACACCACCACGCGGCGCAGGAACGCCCGGTTCAGCCGCGCGATCTCGCGGACGTTGGGCTGCGCCGTCAGCAGCCGGCCCGCCAGTTCCCGGTCGCTGGCGAAGTTGTGGCCGCCGCCGAGCAGGTAGTCGTAGATCCTCGCCACGCTGGGCCGGCTGATGTCGACCCCCTCGGGAACCCACTCCCGCGCGTTCCGGTCGCGGGTCACCTCGGGCCTCCCGGTAACGCGAGGCGGTCGACAAGGGGGAACGGATCTCCGGGATCGAGCGCGTGAGCCACGCGGAACACCTAGTCAGCGCAGCACCCGCCGGTCAACCGGATCGCATCCGCTTCACCCGATCGGCCCAGGGCTCCCGGTCGTCGTCCCGTGGTCGCGATCGAGGCCCTGGTGCCACCGGTTCCCCGGGCGCACCTAGCGCCGATGGTCCGGCCATCGCGCGCACACGGCGATCAAGGGCCGCACGACCTCGGGTTCGAGGCGTTCCCGGGTCCGTCGGCGGCTCACCGGGCGACGCAGGGGAGGCGTCGGCGCATCGATCACGTCGAGCCCATTCGAGGGAGCGGACGGGCGGCGGTCGGCCGGGCAACCGCATCGAGTGATCACTTGGGCGGTGTTGTTGATCGTTCGTCCGGGTAGACACGCCTTGACGCGACCCCGGCAGGGAGGACACACCCATGATCACCGACGACGGTCCCGCGAACAGACCCCGACCCGCCGAGCCGGCCGACCCCCGGGTGTTCGAACTGGTGGGGGAGGAGCCGGATCTGGCGGGGGTGCGGCGCTGGACCGAGGAAGTCCTGGCCGACCTCACCGACGACGAGATCACCGACGCGAAACTGGTGGTGTCCGAACTGGTCACCAACGCCTACCAGCACGGCGAGCACCCCTTGCACCTGCGCCTGCGGCGCACCCGCGGCCTGATCCGGGTGGAGGTGACCGACCTGTCGCCGCACGTGCCGGTGGTGGGCCGGTCCTCGGTCCGGGTGACCCGGGGTCGCGGGATGGTGCTCGTGGACCGGTTGTCCCGGCGGTGGGGTGTCGTGCGGCACGCGGTGGGCAAGACCGTGTGGGCCGTGCTCACCCGCCACTCCCGGCGCACCGATACCACACCGACCACTTGACCCGCCGCGAAGGCACATCACCCGTCGCACGACGGGTTGACAATCGTTCGAGGACAGCCGATCGCGGGGGGGGGGGGGGGGCCCCCCCCCCCCCCCCCCCCCCCCCCCCGCGAGGACACGATTCATTCGCAACCACCGCGACCCGGCGGTGTCGAATGCGATTCCCACTTTACCGCAATCCGGCGGTGAAGGCCACCGGGACCACATCGTCCCCGGTGAACGTGAGCGCTATTCAATAACGACCGGGTCAACCCCGATCCGCACCTCCCGCCGCAGTGACGCGACGGGAGACATTGCGCACACCCGAAGACTTCCGCCCACGGGTGAATAGCGACGCCCGGCCATCGAACACCCGTGCGCAATCACGCGTTACCGCTGGTCAACGATGGCCGCGCCGATTATCCGAATCGGTGTTTCCGACAGGGCCTCGCATCACCGGAGGGACGATCGCGCCTCCGGGCGCGTTCGGACCGGCCGGCACTTGGCTAAAGTTCGCCTCCCGGCCACCGCGCTGCCGCGACGATGCGACACGAGTGGCCGCGGTCGAGGCGTGCCCTCATCGGCGCGCCGCCAATCCCCGACAAGCGGAAGGCTGCACGGTGCCCGGAGCAAGACGAGGAAGGTTCGTTCCGCACCGGGCCACATCCGCCGCGACACGGGGACACGGCGGCCGTTCCTGATCCCCGGGATTTCCGCCGCGGCGGAAGTCCCGATCACGGTGACGCCCTCCCGTCGGGGGTCGAGGTAAGCGCTCACCAGTGCCTTTTCCACCGCCGCGCACCCTTCTTCGCCGTGCGCGCGGCGGTTCCGCATTCCCAGTCATCACCCAGGAGACGTACCCATGGCTCGAAGTGTCGGCTCATCGGCACGGAAGATCGTCGGCACGGTGTCGGTGGCCGCGATCCTGCTCGCCGTCTCAGGTTGCGGCCTGCTCGGCGGCGACGCCGAGGAGGCGTCCGGTTCGACCACGCCGGGCCAGGTCGAGAAGGCCGGCATCAAGCTCGGCCTGCTGCCGATCATCGACGTCGCGCCGGTCCACATCGCGATCGAGAGGGGCTACTTCGAGGACGAGGGCCTCAAGGTCGAGCCGATCACGATCCAGGGCGGGGCCGCCGCGATCCCCGGTCTGGTCAGCGGCGACCTCGACATGACGTTCGGCAACTTCGTGTCGTTCTTCAACGCCCAGGCCAAGGACACCGCGAAGGACGTCGGCGGGCTGCGGCTGATCATGGACGGCTACCAGGCCAAGCCGGAGATGTTCCTGGTGCTGGCCAAGGCCGGGTCGAGGATCAAGTCGCCGAGGGACCTCGCGGGCAAGACGCTCGGGATCAACACCACCAGGAACATCGCCGAGCTGACGTTCCGCGCGTCCCTGGAGGCCAACAACGTCGACCCGAACCGGGTGACGTTCAAGGAGGTGCCCCTGCCCGACATGGAGGCGGCGGTCGAGAACAACGTCGTCGACGCCGCGTTCTCCAGCGAGCCGTTCATCACCCGGGCGCAGCGCAACTCCGGTCAGATCGCGGTGCTCGACGCGGCGTCGGGCCCGACCGACGGCATCCCGATCGCCGGTTACGGCACGACGGGCAAGTTCCTCCAGGACAACCCCAAGACCGTCGCCGCGTTCCAGCGGGCGCTGGTCAAGGGGCAGCGGGACGCGGGCGACCACGCCCTGGTGCGCCAGCTGCTCACCGAGTACGCGAAGGTGGACAAGGAAACCGCGGCCCTGGTCCACTTCGGCGAGTTCCCGACCACCCTCGACGCCACCCGCCTGCAGCGCGTGGCGGCGCTCATGAGGACCTACGGCCTGCTGGAGACCGACTTCGACGTCAAGCCCATGCTGGTCCCCGTGCCGGAGGACTGACGGAACCCACGGCGGGGGGGGGGGCGGCGCCGCCGGCCCCCGCGGCGGCCGGGGGGGAGCTGGGGGCAGCGCGCCACCGGGGAGCGCCCCACCCGGGCGGTGGCGGGCGACGCGGCTCGGATCCGCCGATCCGGGCCGCGCGCGGAGTGGTCACGGGGAGACGAGCACCATGCGGTCCAGCACGTCCCGGAGGTGCCCGTCCGACGCGGCGTGCGCGTAGTAGCCGCGGTACAGGTCGGTGAGCACGCGCACCACACCGTCCCGGTCGAGCACGGCGTTGTCGCGGATCCCCCGCCACAGCACGACCATCGGCACGAGGCCGCCGGGGTTGGCGAGGTCGGGCATGCAGTAGTCCCGCAACGACGTCACCGCGCGTGCGCCCCACCGCTCGTAGAACGCCACCCGCCGGGCCAGGAGCGGATCACGCCCGGGAGTCCGGACGGGATCCTCCACCTCCAGCACGATGCCGTGCACCGACGGGTCGGACCGCAGGTCGTCCACGATCGCGGCGAGCACGGCGGCCCCCGCCCCCGCCCCGCGTTCGGCGGGCGACACGGCCAGGTACTCCAGGTAGGCCGCCCCGGCGTCGGGCAGGCGCAGCGCCGTGGCGAACCCGATCAGCCGGCCGTCCGCCGAGTGGGCGGTCCACAGCCACGTGCTGTTGCGGCGCGAAACCGTGTCGTGCGCGCTGCGTTCCGCGGGCGGGAACGCCTCCTCCCAGATCACCTCGATGCGCCGGCGATCGGCGGGCGCCACCGTCCGCCACTCGCGTCGGCGCACCCGGGGCAGGTCGGACCCGGTACCAAGCTCGCTCATCTTCTGCCTGAACTCCTCGTCCGCGATCCGCGACGCCCTCTCCGGCGCGTGACCCGATCGTCGCCCGCCCCTCACGGAATCCGCACCGCAGAATTACGGTCGTCGTCATCGGAAATGAATATGATCACTCGGCGTACTGACTCGACCACAGTGCGACGCAGAATTATGCGAGGATTCCTTGGAAATAACGGACATTTCCACCCCGGGAGGCGCGCGCCGCCATATTGCGGATTTCCGGGACTCGCCGTGTCCTAGCATCTGCCCGGCGGGGGCCGGGTTTCCGGATGAATGGACAGCGCGGTCTTGGAAGAACGCATCGGTCGATGCGTGCGCGGTCGTCACACGTGACGCATCGATGCCCCGCCGAGCCGGTCATGACGTGACGAGGGGTGGTCGGTGAGCGTCACCAACAGCACGAACGATCTCGGGGGCACCGTCTGGGGCCAGGTGGTCCAGGCCGGCACGGTGAACATCCACCACGTCACCGAGACCGCCGACCGGTCCTGGGTGACACCGCAGCAATTGCCCGGCGCGTTCCCGTACTTCGTGGGCCGGGCGTCGGAACTCGCCCAGTTGACCGGGACGCTCCAGGACGCCGCCGAGGACGGCGCCACGCTGATCATCTCCGCGATCAGCGGAACCGCGGGGGTGGGCAAGACGACCCTCGCGGTGCACTGGGCGCACCAGGCCGCCCGGCGTTTCCCGGACGGGCAGTTGTACGTGAACCTGAGGGGATTCGACCCGACCGGCGCCCCAAGTCGCCGGCCGAGGCGATCCGGGGTTTCCTCGACGCGTTCCAGGTGCCCCCCGAACGCATCCCCACCGATTTCAACGCGCTCCTCGGCCTGTACCGGAGCACCCTGGCGGGCCGGCGGGTGCTGCTGATCCTCGACAACGCGCGGAGTTCCGAGCAGGTGCGCCCGCTGCTGCCCAACCACGCGACGTGCCTGACGCTCATCACCAGCCGGGACCGGCTCACCGGTCTGATCGCCCTGGACGGGGCCCGGCCGATAACCCTGAAGGTGCTCGCGGACGACGAGGCCGTCGAACTGCTGCGGCGCCGGATCGGCGCGCCACGGGTGGCCGCCGAACCCAGCGCCGTCGAGGCGCTCGTCACGCTCTGCGCGCGGCTGCCGCTCGCGCTGGCCCTCGTGGCGGCACGGGCGATGACGCAGGAGGACCTGGCGCTGGCGACCCTGGCCGAGGAGCTGCGGGACGAGCGGCGGCGGTTCGACGCGCTCGACGCCGGCGACACCGACGGCGGGGCCCGTGCGGTCTTCTCCTGGTCCTACCGCGCCCTGACGCCCGTCGCCGCCACCCTGTTCCGCCTCCTCGGGCTGCACCCCGGGACCACGGTCAGCGCGGCCGCGGCCGCCGCGCTCCTCGGTGTCCGCCCGTCCGAGGTCCGGGCGCCGCTGGCCGAACTGGTCCGCGCGCACCTGGTGGAGCAGCTCAACTCGGGGCGGTACCAGTTCCACGACCTGCTGCGCAGCTACGCCGCCGAACTGGCCGCCGCCGAGGAGCCCGAAGCCCGCCGCCGGGCCGCGGTGCTCCGGATGGTCGACTTCTACCTCCGGACCTGTTCGGCCGCGGACCGGCGGATCGCGCCGCAACGCGAGCGCATCACCTTGTCGGAGCCGGCCGAGGGCGTGGAACCGCTCGACATCGCCGGCGAGCGGGAAGCGCTGGACTGGTTCGTCGCGGAACGCGCCGCGGTGCCGGTCGTCATCGACCAGGCGGTCCACCACGGGCTCGACGTCCACGCCTGGCAGCTCGCGTGGGCGCTCGCGACCTACCTCGAACGCCAGGGCCACTGGCAGGACTGGGTGGCCACGCAACAGGCCGCCCTGTCCGCCGCGACCCGGTTGGACGACCGGGCCGCGCAGGCCCGGACCCACCGCCTGCTCAGCCGGGCGGCCATCCGGCTCGGCCGTTACGACGACGCGGCGACGCACCTCCAGCGCGCCCTGGACCTGTACGAGGACCTGGGCCGAGGACTGGGCCGGGCCCGCACGCACATCGTCTTCAGCTGGGTGCGGGAACTGCAGCAGCGCTACGCCGAAGCCGTCGACCACGCCGCCCGCGCGCTGGACCTGTTCCGCGCGGCGGGCAACCGCGCCGGCGAAGCCCGCGCCCTCGACCAGCTCGGCTGGGAACAGGCGCTGCTGGGCGACCACGTGCGGGCCCTCGGCAACTGCGGTGCGGCGCTGGCGCTGTTCCGGGAGCTGGACCACCGGCCCGGCCTCGCCGACACCCTCGACAGCCTCGGCTACATCCACCACCACCTCGGCGACCACGCCGCGGCCCTCGACCACTACGAGCAGTCCATCGCGCTGTCCGGCCAACTCGGCGACTACTACACCGAAGCGACCACCTGGTCCCGCATGGGCGACACGCACGTCGCCCTGGACGCGCCCTCCGCCGCCGCGCAGGTGTGGCGGCGGGCGCTCGCCCTGCTGGACCAACTGGGCCACCCGGACGCCGACGACGTTCGAGCGAAATTGGCCCGGCTCGCCGACTGAACCAAGGACGCGCAGGCGGCACCGGACAACCACGCGCACCTACGGGCGAAGCGCAACCGGCTCGCCGGCCGAACCCCCCAAGCGGCTACGCCGGGCCGCTCACTCGTGCCGTCATTCCCGGTGAACGGCGCGCCGGTCCGGGTGGGCGGGGATCCAGCCCGTCCGCGCACGCCGGGTCACGGCGAAGCGCTCGTCGTCGTTCGCCGCCGCGCCACCGAACGCGATCCCGCTCGCGGCGGCGAGCCCGGCGACGCAGTCGGCCGCGGTGGGACGTCGGCGGGCGCTCAGCCCGGTCATCGCGGTCAGCAGCTCGCGCCACGGCGTCGGCAGGTCGTCGGGGATCACCGGGCCGCGGTGCAGGCGCGCGAGCGCCGACCCGGTGTCGCCGCCGGGGTACTCCGACCGCCCGGTCAGGCACTCCAGCAGCACCAGGCCGAGGGCGAAGACGTCGGCGGCGGGCGTGACCTCGTCGCCGCGGACCTGTTCGGGCGCGAGGTAGCCGGGAGTGCCGACCACGACTCCCGACCGGGTGACGCGGGTCGCGTGCGCCTGCAGCGCCAGGCCGAAGTCGGTCAGGTAGGCACGTCGGCCGTCGCGGTCGAGCAGGATGTTGGACGGCTTGACGTCGCGGTGCACCACGTCGTGCCGGTGCACGTGCGCCAGCACCTCGGCGACCTGCGCCCCGATCCACGCCACCCGCTCCGGCGCGCGCGGCTCGCGCGTCCACCGGCGCAGGGTGCCGCCCTCGACGGCCTGCATGACGAGGAACGGGCTGCCCCGGAAGGAACCGGTGTCGTGGACGGCGACCATGCCGGAACGCCACAGCTTCGTCAGCACGTGCGCTTCCCGGCCGAGCCTGATCTCGTCCTCGCGGGTGGCCGTCCCCCGGAACAGCTTGATCGCGACCTTGCGGTCCGAGCCGACGTCGAACGCCTGGTACACCTCGGCCGTCCCGCCGGCGCCGTAGAGCGCGCCGAGGGCGTACCTGCCCTTGAGGACCTCGCCGGTCAGCCGCCCGTCCGACATCCGGCCGACCTCCGCTGTGACGACACGGGGCACATCGCGCCGAAGATACCGTGGCCAGGGGTGGCCGGACGCCGTGCCGGGGCGCACCGCAACGCGAGTGCCGATCGGTTGCGCATCGCTGTCAGTGGTGTCGCGTCGCGGAGGCGTCCGCCGGTGGCTTCGGTATCGCGCAACCGGCGCTCGACGTGCTCCCGGCGGAGCGACGTCCTCCGGCGAGAGCCGGGGTCCTCCCGGCGAAGCGACGTGCTCCCGGCGGGAGGGGTGCACCCGGCGGGAGGGGTGCACCCGGCGGGAGGGGTGCACCCGGCGGGAGCCGGGGTACTCCGCGACCACGCCCCTCGACCGCACGGGGGCCGACCGGAGGGAGAGCGCCCATGACCGAGGTCACCGCGGTGGACGTGTTGCTGGACGGGTTCGGGCGGGTGCACGAGTCCGTGGCACGCGTCCTGGACGGCCTGACCGCGGCGCAGCTGACCCACCGGGTCGGCGGCACGGCCAACCCGATCGCCTGGCTGGTGTGGCACCTCACCCGCGTGCAGGACGACCACGTGGCCGAGGTCGCGGGCACGGAGCAGGTGTGGACGGCGGACGGCTGGGCGAAGCGGTTCGACCTGCCGCTGCCCGTGGACGACACGGGTTACGGGCACGGCGGCGACCAGGTCGCCGCCGTCACCGCGCCCGCCGACCTGCTGCTCGACTACCACCGCGCGGTGCACGAGCGCACCGAGGACTACGTGCGCGGCCTGCGCGCCGCCGACCTGAGCCGCATCGTGGACGAGTCGTGGGACCCGCCCGTCACCCTGGCCGTGCGGCTGCTCAGCGTCATCGAGGACGACCTCCAGCACGTCGGCCAGGCCGCGTTCGTCCGCGGCGTCCTGCCCCGGAGCCGACCCGACCGCGAGGACCCGGATAGTTGAGGAATCAACCAGCTCGCCCGGACGTTCCACCGGACGTGAAGAAAATCGGTTTCCTGTCCTTCGGGCACTGGTCCGACACGCCGCACTCGCGGACGAGGACGGCCTCGGACGCGTTGTTGCAGGCCGTCGACCTGGCCGTGGCCGCGGAGGAGCTGGGCGCGGACGGCGCCTTCTTCCGGGTGCACCACTTCGCCAGGCAGTTGACCGCGCCGTTCCCGCTGCTGGCCGCGATCGGGGCCAAGACCGAGCGCATCGAGATCGGCACCGGCGTGATCGACATGCGGTACGAGAACCCGATGTACATGGCCGAGGACGCGGGCGCGGCCGACCTCATCGCCGGCGGCAGGCTCCAGCTCGGCATCTCGCGGGGGTCGCCGGAGCAGGTGATCGACGGCTGGCGCTACTTCGGCTACCGGCCGAGCGAGGGCGACACGGACGCCGACATGGCCCGCCAGCACGCCGAGGTGTTCCTCAAGGTGCTGGAGGGCGAGGGCTTCGCCCAGCCCAACCCGCGCCCGATGTTCCCCAACCCGCCGGGGCTGCTGCGGCTCGAACCGCACTCGGCCGGGCTGCGCGAGCGCATCTGGTGGGGCGCGGGGTCGAACGCCACCGCGGTGTGGGCGGCCGAGCAGGGCATGCACCTGATGAGCTCGACGCTGAAGAACGACGAGGGCGGCGCGCCGTTCCACGTGCAGCAGGCCGAGCAGATCCGCGCGTTCCGCAAGGCGTGGACGGAAGCCGGCTGGCAGCGCGAGCCGCGCGTCTCGGTGTCGCGCAGCATCTTCGCGCTGACGACGGACCTCGACCACGCCTACTTCGGCGACGACGGCGACAGCACCGACAAGATCGGCTACATCGACGCGGACACCAAGGCCATCTTCGGCCGCACCTACGCCGCCGAGCCCGACGTGCTGGTCGAGCAGCTGGCCGCGGACGAGGCCATCGCCGAGGCCGACACGCTGCTGCTGACCGTGCCGAACCAGCTCGGCGTCGACTACAACGCCCACGTCCTGGAGAGCATCCTGACCCACGTCGCCCCCGCGCTGGGCTGGCGCTGACCGGCGTGCCGGGGACGGGTCGGCGGTGACCGGCCGACCCGTCCGCGGTCGGGTTGTCGTCGGGAGTCCGTTCGGGGCACAGGACGCGGATCGCGGGCGCGCCGTGCCCCGTCGCGGCCATACTCGGGATCATGGGCGACGGAACGGATCCCCGCTTGCCGAGCGTGACCAACTCCGTGACGGATTCGCGGGTCGGGACCGCGATCCAGGTCGGCGTCAACAACGGCTCCATCACCGTGAACGCGCCCGGAGCGCGGTTGCGGGCGGTGTTGCGGCAGCAGGAGTTCGTCGACGGGTTGGGCGACTTCAAGAAGAACCTGATCGGTGACCGCGTGCCGTTCGTCTCGCCGGGCGACGACCACCCCGCCCACCCGGCCCGGATCTTCGCGAAGCTGCGCGCGTCGGACGAGCGCGGGGTGCTGCTGGTGGGCCCCGCGGGCACCGGCAAGACCCGCACGGGCGTCGAGGTCGGCCACGAGGCGCTGCGCGCGGGGTGGCGGGTGCTGCACGTCATGCCCGGCGAGGGCCGCGGCGTGCTCGACGAGCTGATCGGCGAGGTGTTCGCCGAGGCGAGCCCGGTCCTCGTCGTGGTGGACTACCTCAACGAGTCGCAGCTCGACCTGGTGGGCCTGCGCCACCGGCTGCTCCCCGAAGTGCGGCGGAACCACGCCAAGTTGGCCGTGCTCGCGTCGGTCCGCCCGGGCTGGCTGCTCCGGGCCGACCGCGCCCAGCTGCACGAGCTGTTCGACGAGGTCGAGCTGCGCCAGGACGAGTCGTTCCAACGCCTGGTCACCGAGAACGCGCTGCGCAACCTCGCGCCCACGGCGGTGGCGCGGCTCGGCATGGCGCGCATGGTGGAGGTGAGCAGACGCCGGCCGGTCATCGCGCTGCTGGTCGCCCGCGAGATCGAACGCCGGGTGACGGCCGGGATCTCGCTGCCGGAGACGGCCGCGCTGCGGTCGGGCGGGGACCTGTCCCCGTGGTTGCACAGCAGGCTCCGGGAGGACAACCTGACCGTCCCGGGCCGGGAGAACCACTTCAGGCCCGCTCGTGCGTCGGCCGAGTTGGCGGCCGCGGCCGCCGCGGCGGCGGCCTGCCCGCAGACGCTCCCCGAGGTGACGGCCGCCGCGCACGCCTGCCTCGTCGCGGCGGGCGACACCACGTCGGAGGCCGAGCACATCGTGGCCGCCCTCCTGTCGTTCGGCTGGCTGGAGGAGGACGGCGGTCTGGTGGCCGTCGCCCACGACGTGGTCGCCGACCAGCTCGCGGAATCCGTCCTGCTGCCCGAGGGCGGCGCGAGCCCGGACGTCGACCGGACCCGGGCACTGCTGGCCGGGTGCCTCACCGAACCCCGCACCGTCGGCCGCTTCGCGGTCAACCTCGGTCGGCTGGTCGGCGACCTGGAACTCGCCGGCCGCGCCGCGGCCGTGACCGCGGCCCTGGACGAGTGGTTCACCGACCACGCGCAGGACCTGGGCCAGGTGCTGCGCCGCAGCCCGGACGTGGGCGGCTACGCCCTGGGCGCGCTCTGCTCGGGTGCGCCCTGGTCCGGTTCCGCCGTGCGGTGCTGGGAGCAGGTCGTCACCCCGTGGCTGCGGGACCACGGCGACCGCACGGACGCGCGTCACCTGCTGTACCGGGGTTTGCGCCACCTCTCGCCGGCCGGGGCGCTGCTGCTCGTGCCCACCGCGCTGTCCTGGCTGCGCGCGCACGGCCGCAAGCGGGAAGCGAGCTACGTGCTCGCCTCGCTGGCCTCCCGGTCCGAACTGCCGCCGGAGACGGTGCGGGCCCTCGTCGCCCGGACGCTGCGCTGGCTGAGCCGCCACTCCCCCACCCCGGACGCCCGGTTCGTGCTCGGGTCGCTGCTGGCCCGGTCGGACCTCGCCCCGGCCGACAACGCCCGGGTGATCGCCGCCGCCCTGGCCTGGACCGGGCACCACCCCACCACCCCCGACACCCGGTTCGTGCTCGGGTCGCTGCTCGACCGGGCCGACCTGGACCCGCAGGACGCGCGCCGCGCCGTGTCCGCCGCGCTGGTCTGGCTGGAGCACCACCCGACCAGCCCGGACGCACGGCACGTGCTGCGGCGCCTGCTGTCGCGGGCGGACCTCGACCCGCAGGACGGCGAACGGGCGATCGCCGCCGCGCTGGCGTGGCTGGACGTGCACCGCACCAGCCTGGACGCCCGGTCCGTGCTCCGGCCGCTGCTGGCCCGCCCGGCGCGCGGGTCGCACGCCGGCCCCCGTGCCGTGGGCTCGGCGTTGGCGTGGCTGCGCGAGGCCACCGCCCCGGACGGGGCCGGCGCGCCCGCCTCGGCGGACCCGTCGCGGCCCGCTCCCGCCATGCTGCGCTACGACGTCGCGATCCGGACGCCGCACTCGCCGCCCGCGCCGCCCGGCCTGGCCGTGCACGAGGTGGAGGTCCCGTGGACCTTCGAGGAGCCGTGCGAGCCGAAGTCCGCGACGGTCGACGCGCTGCGCGCGAGCGGCCTGACCCTGGCCGACGCCGCCTCGAAGATCGTCTTCATCGCACCGCCCGGTGTGCGGGCGCTGCCGGTGTTCGCCGCGCTCGCCGGGTTCGCCCACCGCTGGGTGGACGTCCTCGCGGACGGCGGCGTGCTGGGCCTGGCCGACTACCGCCCCGAGGGCGTCGGCGACCCGGTGCG
Source organism: Actinosynnema sp. NPDC059335 (assembly GCF_042752395.1). Classification (NCBI taxonomy): domain Bacteria; kingdom Bacillati; phylum Actinomycetota; class Actinomycetes; order Pseudonocardiales; family Pseudonocardiaceae; genus Actinosynnema; species Actinosynnema sp. NPDC059335. The sequence goes on from NZ_JBHYXZ010000089.1 coordinate 33,032, forward strand.
GCCCGACGCGCACCTGCCGTGGGCCCAGGTGGGCGGCGCGCCGGTCGAGGGCATGCCGACCGTGGCGTTCCCGTCGGACCCCGACTCGTGGCCGGACGACACCGCGGCGGGGACGCTGCGCTACGCCGCACGGCTGCGCATGGTGCCGCCGGAGTCCCCGTCCGCCGCGCTGCGCCTGCTGGTGAAGCTCACCGCCCTGCGGACCAGGGGCGCCAACTGGCGGCTCCCGGTGCTGTCCACCGGCGGCGAGCCGCTGCCGACCGACAAGTCGACCCGGGACCAGGGCCTCGACCTGGAGGCGATCCGCCAGGCCGCGAAGGCGTACCGCAAGGAGCTGGTGCGGGGCACGGAGACGGTCGAGGTCGTTCCCCCGCCCGCGGTCTCGCCGTTCGACCGGCGCATCGCGGAGGCGAACGCGACGGACGCCGTCGCGCTGCTGCGCCGGCTGGGCGCGGTCTCGGACGACGGGTCCCGGTGGACCTGCCCCCGCGACCCCGGCGGCCAGGGACAGCACGTGCTCAAGGTGCGCGGCGTGAGCCTGGTCGCCTGCAAGAGCTGCTACCCGCAGAAGGTCGGGCTCGTGCGGCTGACGATGGACGCGCTGCGCCTGACGCCGGACGAGGCCGCCGCGTTCATCCTGGACGACGGCGAGCGGTTCCCGGCGCCGGGGATGGCGGTGACCGCCCGCGTGGCCGCCGTGCTGCCGGACGCGTACCGGTGCACGGTCCACGACCCGGTCACCGGGCAGGCGCACGACGCCGTCCTGCCGGCGGGCGAGTTCGACGACCTGCGCCGGGCCCGTCCGGACCTGGGCCCGGCGGTCGGCGACACGTTCGTCGCGCTGGTGCTGAACGCGGACGAAGCCGCGCTGTTGGCGGGACCGCCGGCCGTGACCGGTGGCGCCCACGTGCTGTCCCTGACCGCCACGGCGCTGGTCGAGCGCGTGCTGGCCGGGTTCGTGCCCGAGCTGGCGGCGGGCGAGGTGGCGGTCATGGGCACGGCGCGCGTGCCCGGCGCCCGGACCAGGGTCGCGGTCGCCGCCACCCGGCCCGCGAACAGCGTCCGGGGCGCGTTCATCGGGGTGGGCGCGGAGCGGATGGACGGTTTCCAGCGGCTGCTCACGGGCGGGGTGACCGACGAGGAGGTCGAGATCGTGCCCTACTCCGGCGACCGGCGGACGATGCTCGCCAACGCCCTGGTCTACGCCCAGCCGACCGACATCCTGATCGACGGCCTGCGCGCGGTCGTGGCCGTGCCCCGACCGCAGTACCGCGCGGCCGTCGGACGCGGCGGCCTGAACGCCCAACTCGCCGGGCAGCTCACCGGTCTGTACGTGAAGGTCGTCCCGTCCGGGATCGACCTCGCGCAGGCCATGGAACACGGGTTCGACGACGAGTAGGTGGCAGCTCGGCGTCTCCGGTGCGTCCCAGGATGCCGTCGGCGGCGACGTACGATCCCGTGAATGGGCTGGGAGGCGCTCGCGCACTGGGGTGGGGACGTCACCCGCGTCGAACGGCTGACCGGCGGGGTCGCCAACGACGTGTGGAGCGTGCGCCTCGGCGGACGGCTCGCCGTCGCCCGGCTCGGCACGAGGAGCGACGCCGACCTCGCGTGGGAAACCGGGCTGATGCGGCACCTCGACCGCGCGGGCCTGACCGTGCCGGTGCCGATCCCGACCGCGGACGGCCGCCTGTTCGCGGGCGGCGTGGTGGTGATGACCCACGTGGAGGGCGGTCCGCCCACGACGCGGGACGACTGGCGCCGGGTCGCCGACGCGCTGCGCGACCTGCACCGGTCGACCCGGGACTGGCCGCAGCGGCCGGGGTGGCGGTCGTCGACCGACCTCCTGCACGCCGGGACCGGCACGAGGGTGGACCTCCGGGCGATGCCCGCCGAGGGCGTCGCCCGGTGCCGGGCGGCGTGGGCGCGGCTCGCCGGACGTCCGACCTGCGTCGTGCACGGCAACCCCGCCAACCCCGGCAACGTCCGCGTGACCGCGGACCGGGTCGCGCTGATCGACTGGGACGAGGCGCACGTCGACGTGCCCGACCTGGACCTCGTGCTGCCCGACAACGCCGCCGGCCTCGGGGGCGACGCGCTCGACGTCGCCGCGCAGGCGTCGGCGGCGTGGGAGGCGGCCGTCTGCTGGGACGACGAGTACGCGCGCCGTCGGCTCGCCGAGGTCCGGCCGGTGGAAGGGACCGCCTGAGACCACCGCACGGGTGTTCCGTGGGCCCCGCCCCCGGCCGCCCCCCGGGGGACCCCACTGAGGCCCCCCGCGCGGGCGCGGCGGACACGCGCGGGGGGGGGGGGGGTTGGGGCGCGCGGGGGTGGGGGGGCG
>NZ_JBHYXZ010000090.1:0-5505 GCF_042752395.1 Actinosynnema sp. NPDC059335
CGCCTGGCACACCGCTCAGGCCCGGCCAGCTACCATCCCGGCGGCACCGACCGCATCCAGGTAACAACCGCCTCGGGTTATCGGGGGAAGCTCAGATGCGGCAGCGAAGCGGTGTGCGTTCGAGTCCCTGGCGGGAGTACCAAAGGATGGGAACAGTGCTGACCAGCGGTTTCGTATCGGCAGTCTGGTGGTGGAGTCATCGTTTGAGCTATCCGCACCCGAGTAGCGGCCGGGTGCGGGCCGCGTGGGCCCGTCCCCACCTCGGGCGTTCCATCTCGAAGCCAAGTGACGGCAGTTCGGCGCGAGGCAGGCTCGGCGAGCTGCCGGTTTGGCGCCAGCCCGTGTGAACTCCCGGTGTCACCGCACAGGCTGAATTACTCGACACGGACTTCGTCTCGACGGCGATCGACCTAGGCAGTGCGGGTTTGACCAGGTGTCGGTCGCTCTGACAAGTGGCTGGGAGGTCGGCCATCGGGGAGGTCGTGGACTGGCGTGGAACCCTCGAGTGGTTCAAGGGTGGTCGGGTGGTCGCGTTGCAGGGTGTCGAGGAGTGCGGCGGTTCGGGTCGCTTCGGGGACGTCAAGTTCCCGGTGGAGGGTGAGGGCTTGGTGGAGCAGGGTGATGGCGCGTGCCGGGTCGGTGTGCTGGAGGCAGCGTCCCTGTCCTGCGAGGGCGTTGGCTTCGTGGAGTCGGGAGCCGGTGTCGCGGGCGAGGGTGAGGGCGGTGGTGAAATGGGTGTGGGGGTCGCCGGCGTCCGGGTGGGCAAGCGCGAGCTCGCCCAGGGCGTTGCGTGTCTCGGCTTCTCCGTCGTGGTCGCCGACCTCGCCGAACAGGGCGAGGGCCTTCGTGAGGTTCGTGGTCGCGGGCTCGTGAGCGCCTTGCAGGGTTTGGGTGATTCCGAGATTCAGCTGGCTGTTGGCCTGGCCGTGTCGGCTGCCCAGGTCCGTGAACAGGTCCAGCGCACGGGTCGACGTCGCCTCCGCCACCCCGAACTCACCCCGCACGCGCTGCACGATGCCGAGACTGTCGAGTGCGTTGGCCTGACCGTGTCGGTCGCCTAGGTCCGTGAACAGGTGCAGGGCACGGGTCGACGTCGCCTCCGCCACCCCGAACTCACCCCGCTGGTACTGCACGCGGCTAAGACCGTGGAGGGCGGTGGCCTGACCGCGCCGGTCACCCAGGTCCGTGAACAGATCCAGCGCACGACTCAGCGTCGCCTCCGCCACCCCGAACTCACCCCGCACGCGCTGCACGAGGCCAAGACTGTGAAGGGCGATGGCCTGACCGCGCCGGTCACCCAGGTCCGTGAACAGATCCAGCGCACGGGTCGACGTCGCCTCCGCCACCCCGAACTCACCCCGCACGCGCTGCACGAGGCCAAGACTGTGAAGGGCGGTGGCCTGGCCGCGCCGGTCGCCTAGGTCCGTGAACAGGTCCAGCGCATGGGTCAACGTCGCCACCACCATCCCGAACTCACCCCGCATGTACTGCATCAGGCCGAGACTGTGGAGGGCGATGGCCTGACCGCGCCGGTCACCCAGGTCCGTGAACAGGCCCAGGGCACGGGTCAACGTCGCCTCCGCCACCTCGTGCTCACCCCGCACGCGCTGCACGAGGCCAAGACTGTGGAGGGCGGTGGCCTGGCCGTGCCGGTCGCCGGTGTGGGTAGCGGCGTGGAGGGCGGTCTGGTGGAGGGTGTGGGCTTGTTCCCAGTGGCCGTGGGTGTAGAGGAAGGCGTCGAGGGTGGTGGCGAGGTTGATGGCGTGGGTGGGGTGGGTGTGGTGTGCGGCGTGGTGGATGGCGGCGGCGAGGGTGCGCAGTTCGGTGGTGAGCCAGGTTCGTGCCTGCTCGGCGTCGGTGATCGGGTGGGGGTGTCGGGGTGTGGTCGGGGTGATCGGGGTGACGGGCGTGCGGTAGGTGGGGAGGTGTTGGGCGGCGGTGTGGGTGGTGTGCAGGTAGTGGTCCAGGACGCGGGTGGTGGCGTCGTGGCGGTATTCGGGGTCGAGGTCGGCGGCGTGGTTGTGGGCGTAGGCGCGGAGCAGGTCGTGGAGTCGGTAGCGGCCGGGGCTGGTTTCCTGGAGCAGGTGCGCGGTGTGCAGGGCTTCCAGGTGGTGGCGGGCCTGGTCTGGTGTGGTGTCGTGCAGTGCGGCGGCGGCGTGGGTGTCGATGTCGGGTCCGTTGTGGACGCCCAGGAGCCGGAACAGTTGCCGTTGATCGGCGGGCAGGTCGCGGTAGGAGGTGTCGAACGCGGCGCGTACGGACCGGTCGCCGGTGTGCAGGTGGGTCAACCGGTCGTGGGTGTGGGCGAGTCGGTCGGCGGTGTGGCGTGCGGTGTGGGTGGGGTGGCTGCGTAGCTGTCCTGCGATCAGTGCGATGGCCAGGGGCAGGTGTCCGCACAGCTCGACCAGTCGGCGCAGCTCGACGGGGTCCTCGTCGTCGGGGCGGCGGCCGGACAGGGTGAGCAGCATCCGGACGGCGTCGTCGGGGGGCAGGGTGTCCAGGGTGAGTGGCCGGACGCCGTCGAGGGCGGCCAGCCGGGTGCGGCTGGTGATCAGGACCAGGCTGTCCGGTGTGCCGGGCAGCAGGTGCCGGACCTGGTCGTGGGTGGCGGCGTCGTCGAGGATCAGCAGGATTCTTTTGTCCGCGACGCGGGTGCGCCACAGGCCGGCCCGGTCGTCGAGGTCGCGCGGGATGGCTTTCGGGTCGATGCCGGTGGCCGTCAGCAACGAGTCGAGCGCGTCGAGCGGGGTGCGGGGTGGGCGGACGGGGTCGTGGCCGTGCAGGTCGAGGAAGAGGTTGCCGTCGGGGAAGCGGTGGGCGACCCGGTGTGCGGCGTGGACGCTGAACGCGGTCTTGCCTACGCCGGGCATCCCGTCCACGGCGTGGATCGCGATCGCCCGCGTGGGGCCGTCGGCGGCGGCCTCGACCGCGTCGAGTAGGACCCGCAGATCGTCGTCGCGGCCGGTGAAGTCGGGGATGTCCCGGCGTAGGCTGAACATCGCCGACGGCGGCCCAGGCGGGTCCGGCTCGGCGGGCGTCGGGCCGGTCGGGTCAGCGGTCAGGCGGCGCAGCCGGGCCACGGCCCGGTCGGACAGGCCGGTGTCGTGGATCTCGCGCATCCGCCGTTCCATGCCGGTGGCCCATGCGTGGATCTCGGTGTGACGGCCCGTGCGGGCGTAGGCTTCCGCGCCCAGCATCACCAGCCGCTCGTCCGGTGTCGTCCGCTGGTCCAGCCACGGCAGGATCCGCAGCATCTCGTCGTGGCCGCCCGCCTCCAGGTAGGCGGTGAGCAGGGTTTCCAGGGCGCCGCGGTATTCGATGTCGAGGTGCTGGCGGCGGATGTCGGCCCAGTGACCCTCCAGACCGGACAGTGCCGGTCCGCGCCACAGGTCCAGCGCGCGCCGCAGCCGGTCGTGGTCGGTGTGGTCGCGGGCGGCCCGGGTCTCGGCGGCGAACCGGTGGTAGTCGACCACGTCCGGGTCCACGTTCAGCACGTAGCCGCGGGCGGCGCGGTCTGCGGGCAGACAGTCCTTCGGCGCGCCCGCCGCGATCAGGGCGGTCCGGACGTGGCTGACGTAGGTGGGGAGCGTGTCCTGCTTGCGGTCGCGCGCCTCGTTGTCGTCCCAGATGCGCTCGGCCAGGGTCGTCTTCGTGACCGGTCGGCCCAGGTCGAGCGCGAGGACGGCCAGCAGGCATCGTTCACCGTGCCTGGTCAGGTGGAACACGCGTTCGTGGTTGCTGATCTCGACGTTGCCTAGTAGTCGGATCTCCACCCCTGGCCCCCTGTAGGCGTTGTCGGAACACAGTGTGCCGACATGTCCGCGCCCGAGAAGCCCACGGCGTCCTCGTCCACACGGCCGCACCACCGGCACACCCGACCGGCGGTCTCCGTGCTGACGGCGTGTGGGTTCGGCGCGGGGGGGTTGCGCCGGTCGTGTCACGTCTCACCCGATCGGTTAACCAGACATCGAGTTCACCCGATCGGCGGACACGGTGTCGGCCCGTTGTCCGGGTTTGCGTCCCGGTTCCTGTCCGGTCCCGCCGGAGATGCTTTCCTCGTCCTCCCGAACTGTGGAGGACGGAACGGAGGCGAACCGCGATGAGCGCCAACGGCCACCACCCGCCGGACCCGGACGACCCGACCGGGCCGCACTGCCTGGGCCCGGCGACCACGGCCGCCGCCCACGCCGGCGTCGACTCCCGACGCGGGAAGGGAGGTGGCAGCGGTGATCGAGTTTCTTGAGGTGGATGAGGAGATGACGTTCAGCAACGACGGCGATTCCTAGTCGATGGGGAGGGTTGTGATGTTTCGCCCGAGGATCAAGTGGGAGCACCGGCCTGTTCGTCTCGGCGACGGTCGTATCCGGATCGGCTCGGTCCGTGGGATCGAGGCCGCCGTGGTGGACCCGGACGGGTGGGTGTGGGCGTTGCTGGAGACCCTCGACGGGACGCGGACGATGGACCGGGTGGTCGCCGACCTGGTCCACGCGTTCCCCGACCGGTCCGAGGTCGAGGTGCGTGCGACGATCAGCGATCTCATCCGCGAGGGCTATCTGGAGGATGCGGCTGAGCCGGTGCCGGAAGGGTTGTCGGCGGCGGAGCGGGAGCGCTACGGGCGCGGGCGTGGGTTGTGGCGGTGGATGGACCGCACACCGCGCCGGACGAGCTGGGACGTGCAGTTGCTGTTGCGGCAGGCGCGGGTGGTGGTGGTCGGCATCGGTGGCGTGGGCGGTGTCGCCGCGTGGGCGTTGGTGGCCTCCGGGGTCGGGCATGTGCACTGCGTCGAGCCGGACGTGGTGGAGCTGTCGAACCTGAACCGGCAACTGTTGTTCACCGAGGACGACGTGGGCAGGTTCAAGGTCGAGGCGGCGGTGCAGCGGTTGCGTGCCCACAACCGGGATGTGCAGGTCACCGGTGAACGGCTCGTGGTCGACGGCCCGACTGTCCTGCGGGGGTTGGCGGCGCGGTTCGATGTGCTGTTGCTGGCGGCGGACAAGCCCGCCGGGCGGATCCGATCCTGGGCCAATCTGGCGTGCCGGGAGACCGGGACGGCGTGGGTGCACGGCGGCTACGACGGACCACAGGTCAGCATCGGCCTGTACCGGCCCGGCGGGGGCGGACCATGTCACGACTGCCTCTACGCCGAGCAGGACGCACGGCAGGCGACGCTGCCGCCGCGGACCGAGTGGTCTCCGGGGTCCGGTTCGGGGGCGGCGGCGCAGGCGGTCAACGCGATCACCGCCACGATCGCGGGAAGCAAGGCCGCGCACGCGGTGATGAGCCTGATCACCGGTGTGCCGGCGCTGCGGACGGACTGCCAGTACGGGTACAACATCGTCACGCTCCAGTCCAGGGTGGTCGGGCTGAGCGCACCGAGCCCGCTGTGCCCCACCTGCGGTCCGCATCCCTGACAACCCGCGCAAGCAGGTCGGTCAGGGGTGAGGGTCGGGGGGGGGGCGGAGGGTCGGGGAGCGGCCGCCCCCCCCCACCCCCGCGGGGCGTTCG
>NZ_JBHYXZ010000090.1:5515-35113 GCF_042752395.1 Actinosynnema sp. NPDC059335
CCGCGCCGGCTGGCCCCCACCTCCGTCCCCAAACCACACAACCCGGCGCACGAGGGTCGCTCAGGGGTGGGGCCGGGGGGGGGGGGCCCGCGCCCCCCCCCCCCCCCCGCGCAGCACGTCGGCGTGCGGATCGCCCAGGTCGGTGAGGACCGTGACCGCCTCGGTCAGACACCGCACCGCGCCCTCGTGGTCGCCGACCTGCCGCAGCGACGTCGCCAGGGTCTCCAGCGTGGCGGCCACGTACAGGTCGTTACCGGCTTCGGCCAGATAGAGGGCCAGTGCCTGCCGACACAGATCGATCGCGGTCTGATCGTCGCCGAGGCCCTGTCGTGCCCTGGCGACGTTGTGCAGGGCGTAGGCAACACCGTCGGGTACACCGGCCGTACGGCGCAGCGCCAACTCCTGCTCGGCGTGGTCGAGCGCTTCCCGGTGCCGCCCGAGCCGAGTGGTGATCCGGGCCAGGTTGGCGTGCACAATCGCCTCGTAGTAGCCACTGGGCAGACCTCGCACCAGCGGCAGTGCCCGCCGGTAGTACGGTTCGGCGTCGGCGAACCGCTGTTGCAGCACCCGGCTGAGCCCCAGGCCCGCCAACGCTCTGCCGTACAGAGCCTCGTCCCCGAATTCCCCGGCCAGCGCGAGGGCGGCGTGCAGATCGGTGTCGGAGGCGTCCCACTCGCCCATCTTCTGGAGAGTGTCCCCCCGCCTCACCAGCAGCGCCGCCTCGACCTGCCGGTCACCACAGACCCGCGCCGCGTCGATGCCGCGGGACTCCGCCCGCATCCGCGCCGGCCACAGGACGCGTGACCGGAACACCAGAAACCGCATCGCCAGGGCCACCGCCGTCACTTCCCTGTACGCACCGTGCGCACCCGCCTGCTGTTGGACGGCGTCCAACGTGGCGCGCTCCGCGGTCAGCCAGGCCAAGCCCTGCCCTCGATCGGCCAGCTCCATCGGCGCCGCATCCCCGGTGAGACCGACATCCGGGGACGGATGGGCGGCGAACACCCGACGGTCCGCCTCGACCGCGGCGCGCGCGTACCAGGACACCACCGCGTCCACCGCCGCCCGCCGCTGCTCCGAGGTGTCGTCGAGCAGGGCACGGTGGGCGGCGTAGGCGTGCAGCAGATCATGCAGCCGGTACCGGCCGTGCGCCACCGGCTCGACCAGGTGCAGATCGGCCAAGACCTCCAGGTGCCGCGACGCGGTCTTCCGATCCAGACCGGTGAGCGCGGCGACAGCATGCACACCGAACTCGGTACCCGGATGCAGGCCCAGGCGACGAAAAGTCCGCGCGTGCTCGACGGACAGGCGGGTGTAGGACCAGTCGAACACGGTCCGCACCGCGCTCCGGTCGTCTCCAGTCGCGCTCAAGGCATCCAACCCGTCCTGCTCGTCGACCAGATCGGCGACGACGTCGGCGACTGCCGTGTGCGGGCGGGCGGCGACCCGGGACGCGGCCACCCGCACCGCCAACGGCAACCGCGCGCACAACCGCACCAACTCCTCCACTGCGGCGGGCTCCGCGGCCACACGATCCGGGCCGATCACCCGCGTGGCCAACCCGACCGCCTCCTCGGGCCTGAACAGTTCCAGCGGCAGACGACGCGCGGAGTCGACGACCACCAGCCCGGTCAACACCGCCCGGCTCGTCACTATCACCGCACACCCTGCCGCAGCGGGCAAGAGGGGACGCACCTGCTCGGCGGAAGCGGCATTGTCCAGCACGACCAGCACCCGCCGACCCGCCAACAACGACCGGTACAACGCACCCTGCGCGTCCAGGTCGGCCGGCACCCGCTCCTCGGCAACCCCGAGCGCCTGAAGGAACGAGGCGAGCACCAGACCCGCCTCGACCGGCGCACTCGGCCCGTACCCACGCAGATTGACGAACAGCGTGCCGTCGGGAAACCGCTGCTCCACCCGGCGTGCCCACCACACCACCAACGACGTCTTCCCCACCCCGGCGGTACCGTCCACCGCCACGACCATCGGCTCCACGGTGACGCTGTCGGGTGACAGAATCCTGTCCAGGGCGGCAAGCTCGGTGTCACGACCGGCGAAATCCCGCACCACCGCGGGCAGTTGCCGTGGTACCGGTGCCACGGCCGCCTGCGGTTGCTGATACAGCACCACCTGGTCGATCGTGCCCGCCTGCACCACCGCACCCATCACAGTGCCGCCGATCTGGTTACGCACCTCCGCCTCGTCCACGGACCCCAGTCTCACCCGACCCTGTCCCCGAACCACCCGCCAACAGTGCACACCACCCAGTCGGACCACCCCGTACACGACGCTACAACCTTTAGGGTGCCGAAAGTCTGCACCGCGATGCCGAGCTGCGACGATCGGGCCCCTTCGACTCAATGCCTGGTTGTGAGGTGGTGTTGCGACTGCTGTACCTGATCTTCATCCGGCTCGGTGGGTGGCGTGTAGCGGCAGTCTTCCCCGGTCATCGGAACACCTCGTCCGTGGGAGTGGCCGGGGAGCCGTCGGTGTCGAGGCCGTAGCGGGCGAGCTGTCGGGCCTCCTCGGGGCGGCCCAGCCAGACCAGCAGTTCAGGGAGCCACCGAGCGGCGCGGTGGGGCGCCTTTCTGCGTCTGCGTGAGCAGTATGCGATGGGCCTCGGCAAGTTCACTCTGGGCGACCAGCAGCCGTACCAGCCGTTCGGGAGCTTGGAAGTCGTCCGGGTGCTCGCGCACTCTGGCGCGAAGCTCGGTCATCGCGCGACGATCCGCTAGGACGTCGGAGAGCCTCGCCTCGGCAGCGGAATCGCCTGCATTGGCACGGGCTCACAACTGGTCGAGGTCACTGCGGTCGACGAGCAGGTCGGCCAGCCGGTAGGCCGCCTGAGTGTTGTGGTTGTCGGCGCGCGCTCGCAACTCGTCGACCTCGTCGCGGTCGACGAGGACGTCCACCAGCTTGTCGGCGGCTATGGAGTAGTTGTGGGTTCGGGCGCGAAGTCGGTCGGAGTAGGAGTCGACTAGCTCCCGCACCCACGCAGCCGCCCGACCACAGGTCAGGCCCTGTGCTCGGCTTTCTACACCCCACAGGCGAGTGCCACCCGACCAGCAGCCGGAGGCGATCCGCTCGACCATGAACACCACGCCGCCGCGGGAGGACCCGGAGACGCGGCATGGCCACGAGAATGGACAGCAGCTTCAGGGTCATCGGGTCACGAGAGGCCAGCGTCGAGGTCCTGGAGTTGTCGCCGCACTCGGTCCGCGTCGGTATCGCATCCTTGCCGCCGGTACAGCTCCAGTGCCTCGTACCACACTTCGCGGGCCTGGTTGTGCTGTCCGAGCGCGATGTGGGGGTGGCCGAGACCGTCGAGGCTGTGTGCCGCCGAGTAGGTGTCGCCCATGGCCCGGAACGCGGCGAGCGCCTGGCCGTAGTGTTCGACCGCCCTTTGGTGCTCTCCGGCGAGGTGGTCGATGTAGCCGAGGCTGTCCAGGGTAGCTGCCTCGCCACTGGGGTCGTGGTGCTGCCGGGTCAGGACGAGCGCGGCTTGGCCATGCTGCCGCGCGGTGTTGTGAAGGCCCAGCCGCGCCGCGTGCCGACCCACCGCGTTGAGAGCGCGAGCCTCCTCCGGCGGAGCATCGAGGGCGTGGAAGAGCTTCAGCTATCTACCAGCAACTTCCATGGTTGCTTTCGCGAATATTCCAGCACTTCTGGACCGTTTATGCAGCTAGGGGAATCCCACTCGCTCCACCTGACTTCAACGGACCGCTCGATCGTGTGACTGATCGTCCGTTGAAACGTTGGTCGAGCAGGCTCGTGGAGGCGTTACACCGACGCCTGTGGGCACCGGAAAGTGCACATGACGCGAACACGCGATCGCGCACCGTGAGCAGTAAGAGGCCTGACCGCGAGGTGTGGTGCTACGACTGCTACACCTGATCTTTCTCCGGCTCGTCGACTGGTCGGCCCTGCCAGCCCAGCCCGCAACCTTCCGCCACAGCTCTTGGATCGCTTGCGCAGGTGCTGGTGATTGCGGGCTGTCGCTCGCACCAGACCTTGAACCCGTCGCGGCCGGTCGGTGCGGCCACGGGTGGGTGAACAGCCAGCCGCGCCGCCACGCCTCACTGCGGTGGGCGGTGACTGTCGCGGCCGGGCACCTCGGTGGGCTCCAGGTCGATCCACACGAGGTAGAGCACGCAGGACATGTTGCGGCTGGCCCGGCCCTGCTGCTGGCGAGTCGTGGACTCAATGTCAGGGCGTCTGTCGGACGCCGGATAGGGTCGTGCAGTGGCAACTGGCGAACTGTTCGGTCTCGACTCGCTGGACCTTCCGGAGTCTCTGCGGGAAGCCGTCCGGCACGGTGAGGTGTTCACCCGTCGATGGGTGGTCGAGACGATGCTCGACCTGGTCGGGTACACGTCTGACCGTGACCTCGCCGAGACGGTCATCGTTGAGCCGGCATGTGGTGGCGGAGCGTTCCTCGGACCGATAGCCGAGCGACTGGGCGCTTCATGTCGTGCCCACGGGCGTTCACTGCTGGACGCTGTGCACGCCGTCGAGGCGTTCGACCTGCTCGACCGCAACGTGCAGTTGAGCCGCGAGCTTGTTACCCAACAGCTACTCGCCGATGGCTGGGAGCCTGCGCACGTCGAGAAGGTCGTGCACGCCTGGATCGGGCAGGGCGATTACCTGTTGCACGGATACCGGTCGGAGAGCGCTGATTTCGTCGTAGGCAACCCGCCGTATATCCGGCTTGAAGACGTTCCGGATGCGCGCATGAGCGCGTACCGCTCGGCCTGCCCGACGATGGGCGGCAGGGCGGATATTTACGTTGGCTTCTACGAGGTTGGCCTGCGAAGCCTAAAGCCTCAAGGACGGCTCGCGTTTATCTGCGCCGACCGCTGGATGCGCAACCAGTACGGCCGAGGACTTCGCGAGATGGTGACCAGTCGCTACAGCGTTGAATTCGTTTTGACCATGCACGACGTCGATGTTTTCGATGAGCATGTGTCGGCGTACCCAGCGATCACAGTGATCAGGAACGCTCCGCAGGGATCCGCCATCGCGGCCGATACAGCGCCGACGTTCGGGCCAGAGCAAGCCGCAGAGCTTTTCTCTTGGGTCGCGGGGAGCACCGAGCCGCTTGTGAACAAGGCGACCTACCACGCCGCGCGGCTGCCGCACTGGTTTCCGGGAGACGACTCCTGGCCTGCGGCCTCTCCGGCGCGACTTGCAGTCCTAGAAGACCTCAGCGACCGCTTCAAGCTTTTGGAAGACCAGGCCACAGGTACGCGAGTCGGTATCGGAATTGCGACCGGCGCTGACAAGGTCTTCATCGTCCAGCACGGAGACACGGAAGAGATCGAGAGCGATCGTCTTCTTCCGCTGGCGATGGTGCGGGACACGACCAGTGGCGCTCTGAGTTGGCACGGCTCCTACCTGGTCAACCCGTGGGATGCCCAGGGCAACCTGGTGGACCTCTCCGCCTATCCGCGTCTGGCCCGCTACTTCACGCAGCATGGTGACGCGTTGCGTAAGCGCTACATCGCTGTCAAGCAGCCTGACCGCTGGTACAAGACCATCGACAAGGTCGACCATCAGCTCACGAGGCGACCGAAGCTGCTGTTCCCGGACATGAAGTTGACCATCCACCCCGTGCTTGACGAGGGTGGTTCGAGCGGCCTGTACCCTCACCACAACTTGTACTACATCGTTTCGGACGTCTGGGACCTGCGGGTGCTGGGCGGCCTGCTACTCTCGAAGGTCGCGGAGGCGTTCGTGGCCGCCTACGCGGTGAAGATGCGCGGCGGAACCATGCGGTTCCAGGCCCAGTACCTTCGCAGGATCCGCGTGCCCGACCCGGCGACAATCAACGAGGTGGACCGGGCCGCATTGGCGGAGGCGTTTGAGCGACGTGACGTACAGGCCGCGACGCGCGCCGCACTGCGCGCCTATGGGCTAACAGAGCTTCCGGACTAGAGGGGGACTCTTGACGGTCAGCCGCCAAGATTTCGAGGATGCTGTTGCTGCGTACTGGGGAGCCAAACAAACTCAAAATGACCTATCGGCGATCAAGGAGAAGGTAGGCGCGGGCACGGCTGGATCCGTTCGAGGTGGCAAGCATTTCGACTCCATCGTCGCGCTAATTGCAAAGTTTTTTCTTGAGGCCGGGTACCCGGCCGAAGATATCCGGGTCACCAAGAGTCATAAGTTGGAATTGCCGGGTTACTACCGACCGCAGAAGCAGTGGGACGTTGTCGTAGCCCACCAGGACACTCTAGTAGCGGCGTTTGAACTAAAGGCACTCGGCGGCCCTTCCTTCGGTAACAACTACAATAATCGAGTCGAAGAGGCACTGGGGAGTGCTGTCGACCTCCGACGAGCCGCACTCGCCGACCTGTTTCCCGGCGAGAAGCCCTGGCTAGGGTATTTCTTCATCATGGAGGACGCTAAGGGGTCACGTTCACCGGTCAAGACGGTGAAGGGCGCGGCTTTTCCGGCCGAGGAAATCTGGGAGGGTAGCTCCTATCAAGAGCGTTTCGCCATTTTCTGTGAACGACTCATGGCGGAAGGGATTTACGACTCGATTTGCTACATTACCTCCTCCGCTGCCGATCCCAAGCCGACTGAGCCTGTGGCGAGCTTGGACTGGCGGCACTTCTCGGCGGCCATCAACGCCAGGCTGACGTACCTCCGCGACCTAGGGCTTCCGAACCCTACAGATACAGGGCTATTCAAACCCAGCGTGTAGCACCAGTCCGGCCGCTGCCCGGCTCGTCTCCCTCACTGGTTCCGCAGGACCAACGAGGATCCAGGACCTACCCCGAGGATTCCGCCCAGGCGGCTGGTGATGGGTCGTGCCGGTTCCGGCACGACCGTGCTGATGGTGCGGTTCGTTCTGGACCACCTGCGTGCCTTGTGGGATTCCAAAACTCTGCACTGAGGCGCTGGGCTGCGGTGATCGCGCACCACGAGTTGTGAGAGCATGATCGTGAAGCGTGGTTTTACGACTGCTGTACCCGATCTTCGTCCGGTCACCGAGTTCCGTGCCCGGCTGGTCGGTGGCGGACTGGAACAGCGGGTTCTGGACGCGGTGTTGCAGGCTGCGGCGGCGCTGGGCTGCTGGGCCGGGTGGTCGACAGCGCAGCGACTCGACCCATGTGGGTGGCCCAGCTTTGAGCAGTTCACCCTGGATCCGGTGGTAGCCCCACCCGGCGTTCTCCCGGGCCATCCGCTCGATCAACGCCACGACGGTGTCGTCGACCGGCGGTCGGCCGGTGCGACTGGGGTAGGTCCACCTCTTCGCGAACAGGTACCGGTGCCATCGCAGGAGGGTCCCCGGTGTCATCAACCGGTGTTCCCCTAACCAGCCAGGCAGGCGTCGCACCAACGCGGCGAGCACCATACGGTCCGCCCAGTCCAACCGCGGGCGAAGGTTGGCCCGGCGAGATCAGGTACAGCAGTCGTAGCGCCACGTCTCACGATCATGCTCCTACTGCTCGTGGTGCGCGATCACCGCAGCTCAGTGCCGCAGTGCAGAGTTTTGACACCCTCCACGCCGCCTGACCTGCACGGACGACGCTTCGGCAGGCCGCAGGGTCGAGTCGCGGTAGCCGGTTTCGCGATGTCGTCGCGGTCCCTACCTGCAATCGTCGCATACGCCGTTGATCAGCGTGTGACGCGGAAGGTGTAGGGAGCAGCCACCTTTGCACCGCTCGGTGAGCGCCGCTCTTCGCTCGCAGTCGCATCGGCCGCACTTCTTGCAGTAAGGTTTTCCGCAGTCAGGGCAAGGCCATCCGCTGATGATGCCGTTAAATCCGCACGCGCAGCTCACTGGGGTTTGAGGGCGTCCGTCGTCATCGAATCCGGGCCTGTTCAAGTGGAGGCTTGCGACATTCCAGAGGTCGAGCTCGGCGAGGACGCTGTAAGTGCGTTTTTCTCTGGCCGTCGCATTGATGTAGTAGGTATGTCGCGTTCCCCACGGGGTTGACCAGAAGGATTCGCGGCACACCTGCTGCCGGGGCAGAATTCGGGACAACGGGTGGTCGGTGGGTACGTCTTGGTTCCTGCTCGGGTAGACGCTGGGGTTGTCGACCAGGGCGGCGTACACGACCTTGTTCGTCGACCGGTCGGTCAGCATGATCGCGCCCGTGCACGGTAGTCGGGTCGCCAGGGCGATCGCGCAGGCGACCTGGCTGGCACTGGTCTGGAGGAACAGGTCGAGGAGGTGCTGCCCCGTCACAGGCCCGTGGCCCACGACGCGGTCGACGACGTGCTCCGGGAGGAGCAGGATCCCCGCGATGTCGTCGCAGAGCCGCTCAAGCACGGTGTTCGGCTCGTCCTGGTCGGCCAGCCAGACCGTCGCTTCGGCGTCGTTTGAGACCAGCCGGTGCGCGTACTCGTGCAGCAGCGTGAAATTCTCGCGGCGGGAGTCGGTCGTTTGCGCGTAGAGGATAGTGCCGAGTTCTGTGATCGACAGTCCGTCGCACCAGCCGCCGGCTCCGCGGTGGGCTCTGAGTTCCGGCACCGATCTCACGTGGAGACCGATGCCCGTCAGGGCTGCATGAGGATCCGCACTGAGCAGTTGGCGCAGATAGGACGGCACCTTGTTGGCGATTCTTGTGGCATGCTGCTTACGGGTCATGGGCGTTCCAGCAGATCGGGAATGGATCTCAAGGTCCGCAGGACGCCGAGGAGGCCCTCCACCGAGCCGCTGGTCTTGTTCCGAAAGGCGGCCGTGGTGAGCATCTTGCCCGTGCGTTCGCGCAAGAATTCGACCGGTACGTCGACTTCGGCTGCCCAGTCGGCGAGGAACGCGCGGACACGGTCGTCGTCGAACAAGTCACCATGCTCGTTGCTGGCCCACGGAGAGGCCGCCAGGTTCCGGCGGTCGACACCGAGTTCATCGGCGATCGCGTCGACGAGAGCCGGGGCCAGAACGGTCGAGTTCTGCTCCCACTGGAACGCCTGCTGAAGGGTCGCGTCCCAGCCGCGGCTGTTGAGGCGTTCGAGGAACTGGGCGAGGTTGAGCTTCGCCCTCTTACGCGCCAAGGCGAGCTTGCGACCGTCGAGGGCGACGTCCGGGTCGGGCACGAGTCCGAGCATCTGCGCGACGGGATCGTCGCGGCGGACGGGCGGAGCGCCACCGATGGCTGTCTCCGAGGGCGGTGAGGTGGACTGCGCTGCGGCTTCCAGGGCGTCCAGCCAAGGGGCGAGGTCATCGACAAGTTGGCGTTGTGCGTCGTCGAGGGCCAGCTCGGGAGGGATCGGTTGGCCTCGTCGCAGCGCCTGGAGCGCGCGGTCGATCGGCGTCACGTCGGGACCAGATTCGTGCTCTGACCTGGCGTGGTCATTGGTCATGGGTCCGGTTCACCTCCTCTTGCAGCAACGTCAGGGCCTTCTCGTACAGTTGCCCGACTCTCTGACCGGTGAGGTCGAGTTGCGCACCGATGTCGCGGTTCGTGCGTTCCTCGATGAGCTTGCCTATCACGATGGGGCGCAGTCTGACATCCGTCGCGTCCAACACCTCGAACGCCGCGTTGGCCAGCCTCAGCTCCTCCTGCCGCGACACCGCGTCGACGACCGTGTCGCCCGTGGGGTCCGCAGGCGCTTCGCGGTGGATCCACGGATCCTCCGGGTCGAGTTCCTCATGATCGCGGTCGGTCCTCAGGATGTCCAGGCAGGCGTTTTTGACCGCGAGCTTGAGGTACGCCTCCCAGTTCGGCTGCTCCTGAAGCCTGCCTTCCGCCTTCATGTCGACCAGGCGCTTGAACACGGTCATCATCGCGTCGTTGGCGTCCGCGTGCCGGTCGGAGGGCAGGAACCGAGTCGCATAGGCGTGCAGCACGGCGTGGTAACGCTGGTAGAGCGCCGGGACGTCGACCCGGGTCGGCGTTCCCGACGCGGCGTCTGCTTCCTCCCCTGGCGATTCCCGGTCGTCGCTCATAAGTGAAGTATGAGGTCGACCCGTGTGCCTCACGGTCACGACACTCCAGCGGGTAGGCCGCCGTCGGTGCTGGTGTGACCACGGTAGAGCTTGCGGTACCACCGGATGCGCGTGCCCGACCGACACAGGCAGCGACCGGTTCGGTCGGCCGCCGCCCGCCGCACCAACCCGGGAGGTAGCCCGCTCAGATCGACATCGACCCGGCGGTCGACGAGGGGCAGGCCGGTCAACTGCTTGACGACCTCCGCGGCGGCCACCACGCCCGCGAACCACGACACCTGAGGCGCCGCGACGGCGACCACGTCGTCTGCCGACGCCTGGCCGCCGACGCCACGAACTTCGACCTCCGCGTATGCCTGGCGTACCAGATCGCTCAGAGGCGCCGCGATCAGGGACTCCCGCCGGGCGGCGGACAACCTGCCCGCGGCGACGGCCGTGTCGACATCGGCCACCGTCAGCCGTGCCCCGTCCTGCAGCAGCGCCAGCACCCGTTCGACGGTCAACCCGGTGGCTTGCGCGTACACGCCAGCCTGGGTCTGGGGCGGGTCCGCGCTGACGTAGTCACAGAACGGACACGCGAACCCGTCCGCGAACCCTTCACGCTGCGCGTGCAGCGCCAGCCCTGACACCCCGACCGACAGTGTCGAGCGCGCCAGGACGTCGGTCACGTCCAGCCGACCGCCGATGGTGTCCACCGACGAGACGATCAAGCCGTCGAACCCCGGCTCGTCTCGCTCACGAGCCCACTCTGCGACCGTCCGGGGAACCGGAACGGCGGGCAGCCCGAGGTCGGTCAGGCGCGCCGCGAGGAACTCCGCCTTCCAGCCCGTTTCACCACCGAGCAGGGCTGGGTAGCGGAACGGGTTGCGGTGGGAGTCGATCGTGTCGGCGTCGATCACGATGATCTCGATCGGCCGAGCCACGGGGTTCGGGGTCAGCTTGGGGGCGAGCGCGGTCGCCACCAGCGCCAGGGTGCTGCTGCCCACCGAGCCGGCACCCGCGACGGCGAGGCGCAGCGGGCGTGCGTCGGACACGGAGGTCGATTCGGCGCGCAGTTCGGGCGCAGCGGTCAGCCGGTAGTCGACCAGGTTGGTGACGTAGGACTCCTCCACGGGCACGCCGGGAAAGCCCTGCCGTTTAAGCACTTCCAGCAGCAACTGGCTGACGATCAAGCAGCTCGCCGCGTGCACTCCGAGGGCATGGTTCGGCAACGGCCCCAACGGCTGAGGTCTGCGGCCGAGGCGGACGGTGTAGTCGTCGCCCCCGATGCCAAAGTCACCCGGTGCGACCTGGTCGCCGAACGTCACGACGATGTCCCGGCGCGCGGCATCGGCGGGCTGCGGGCGCACCGCGTGCAGCGCAGCGAGCAGTTCCGTCGTCCCGGTGCTGTTCCACCAGTTCGCCGCCAGAGTCACGGGGGACTCGACGGACACGCCGCCGAACACACGGGCGGCCATCGTGACGAACGCCGCGAGCGCCGTCGTGTACGCGCCTGCCATGTCCGGGCCGGTTCGGATCACGACATGCGTGTCGTCCAGCGCTCGCAGCAGTTGCGGCGCGACGGTGCCGCCACCTCCCGCTCCCAGGAGGCGCAGCCGTGGGTCGATGTCCATCGGCTTCTCCTATTCGGTCCGAATCCACCGGTCGCGAGTGCCGACGGGGAGGTCGCGCCAGCGTCCACCTTCACGTCGCAGCACCGCGCAGGCGTCCAAGCCGCGTCGTAGCCCCAGGCCGAAGAAGGGCACCACGACCGACAGGGCGCCTTCGTGGGTGAGCGCGGGGTTGGCGTCGTCCGCCCGGGAGTGGAACGCCTCGTACGGGTGCGAGTGGATCCTCGCGACGTAGAGTTCGTCGGCGTCGAGGGCCAAGGCGAGTTCCATCTGTCCCTTCCGGGTGACCTCGACCGAGACTCCTGTCGCGCCCCGCCTCGGAACCTGGTCCGGGATGACCAACGCCACCCCGTTCGGACCGGCTTTGATCATGGCTGTGCCCTCGTTGCCGCAGGCACCGCACTCCTCGAAGTACGCGCCCGCCCGCGCGAGAACCTCGGCGGGCACGATCAAGGTGCTCATAGGCCGACTTTCACGAGCAGATGCGCGATGAGGGTGTCCGCCCGGAGTACGTACCGGACCGCATCCCACCTCTCGGCGTAATGGCTCTGGTGTGCGTAATAGCCGAGCGTTCCGCTCACGCACACCCACGGCACGCCCAGAACCGGGTGGATCCCGTGCGCGAAGCCCGGGATCCACCGCTCGACCGGAAGCACGGCGCCGTCCTCGTCGACCAACGCGACGTCGAACGGCTCAGCGTCGTACCGCGTCCCGTCGAGCCGAAGGATCCACGACCCATCCGGCCGGACCAGGGTCATCCGCAGAGCAGTCCCTTCACGGTGAAGATCGAAGGCACGCGCGCCCAGCCGGCGGCGCGCCAGCTCCACCTCGGCGTCCAAGAGGTCGGCCAAGACGGCCGCGTGCAGCGCCATCAGCCGTCCACCTGCGGCTTGCGGTTGACGAGGACCAGCACGTCGCCCTCAACCACACCGGCTTCAGCCAGCGTCGCGGTCGGATCCAGCTCCGCCTCACCGCCCGTGCGGGGCAGCGTGAGCGCGTAGTCGCTCGCGGTCAGCTCACCCTTGGCGACGAAGTGCTTCACGGCCCTGTCGGTCACCTCGGCCACGGCGTCGTCCGGCTTGACGTTGTCCTTCAAGCTGTGACCGGCCAACGTTCGAACGGTGACCTTGAACGGACGGTTGCCGGCGTTCTCCCGCGCGTCGTCCCGGTTCGTCGAGCTGATGGTCTCCGACATCTCGTTCTTCCTTCCTGCCGTCGTCCCCCTCACCCAGGTAGACGACGGAGGCGCCCCACGTGAAAATCCGCAGGTCAGCCGCAGTGACGCAGCGCGATCGCGGTGCTCGACCAGCCCAGTTCACGCCGTCCCGCGATTCATGCCACACATGGAATCGATCACGACGACGGCTCCAACAATGCCTTGGCCTCCGCACTGGTCAGCTTGGTGCGGGTCTCCTCGTACAGCGCCCGGTAGTCCGGTTCCGGTGGCCTTGCCGGAGTCCTCGGCGGATGGACCGGCGCGGGCGGTTCCAGGGCCGGTGACGGGCTTGTGCGCCTGTGCGGGCGGTTCCGAAGTGGGTGGGGTGGTCGGGTTGTCGGACAGGGCGGAACCCCCTTTTCGTGTGATGTGGACAGGAACGCGAGGACGTCGTCCACGTGCGTCACCGGGGTTGCTCGACGTGGAAGTCGGCCGTATCGATGTGCCGCAGTGCGCCGCCACAGCGCCATACCGTCGCCACCACGGCAATCACAGGGCGCGCCTGAGGCCCGCCAGTCTGCGTCCGATCACGTCGGTTCAGGCCACCAGGCGGCCATATCAGCAGGTCAGGGCGCGTTCAGGACGCTCGGCGCACAGTGGAAGCGGTTCACCCCGACGGGTGGCGTTTGGCGTCGATTGGCGGGATTCACCCGTTCGGGATGACCCCATTTGGTGTTGGTCAAAGATCTGGAGCGACCCGCTCCTGATTTCGCTCCTATACAGCGTTAACCAAGATCGTGAAGTTACCGTATCGTGACCACGTGAAGATCGATACCAGCGCACGAAAAAGCCCGCTGACCTGGGCAAGCATCCAGATCGAGCGGGCTTCTTCGGACCGTCGGGACGACAGGATTTGAACCTGCGACCCCTTGACCCCCAGTCAAGTGCGCTACCAAACTGCGCCACGTCCCGGCCGCACCCCGTGGTCTGGGGTGCGGCGATAGCTTAGCGCACGCGTGATGGGGGGTGGAGGTGGGGGGTGGTTCGGAAGGAGAGGGCGGTCTAGCTGCGGAAAGGGTTGGGGTCCGCGGTGGCGCGGGCCCCTCGTTCCCCTCCTCGGTGAGCCGGCGGACGTTCCCCCGGTCGGCGGGCTCAGGGGCAACTATGCGGTCGTCGGGTTTCGGGGGCTACCGCCGAAAGTCGAGGCTTCTTTGTCAACTTTTGGCAGACCCGTCGGTAGCTTGGCGTGGACGGCGACGCCGCCGTCCGGGCGGGCGGTGGTGGTCAGGGTTCCGCCGGCTTGGGTCACCCGCTCCTTGAGGCCGTGCAGGCCGTGGCCGCCTTGGTCCGGTGGTGGGGTGGGGAGCGTTGGAGGGCCGTTCACGATCGAGACGCGCAGGGTTCCGTCCCGGCTGGACAGTGTGATGTGGACGGTGGCGCCCGGGGCGTGCTTGGCGACGTTGGTCAATGCTTCCTGGATCACGCGGTACGCGGCGCGGCCGGTGGGTGGGGGTGGTGGGTGGCCGCTGTGGTCTTCGCAGGTCACGGTCAGGCCGGCGGATCTCGCCCGGTCGATCAGGGCGGTGATGCCGTCGAGGCCCGGGGTCGGTTCGGTGGTGAGGAGGCCCAGGGCGGCGCGCATCTCGGCCAGTGCCTCCTTGGCCAGCGACCTCAGGCGCAGGGCCGTGTCCTTGGTCTTCTGCTCGTCCGTGGTGGCGGCGAGGGCCGCGGCTTCGACGGCGATCAGGGTGGCGTGGTGGCCGACCGCGTCGTGGATCTCGCGGGCGATGCGGGCGCGTTCGGCGGCTCGGGCACCGGCTTCGCGTGCCTCCAGTTCGGCCGTCCTGGCGCGGGAGGCCTCGGTGAGGCTCGCGGTCAGGTCGCGCCTCGTCGTGATCAGCGCTCCGAGGGCGGTGGGGGCTCCGGCCATGAACAGGCTGAACGCGAACGTCAGCAGGGCGGCTCCGGGTGGCAGGCGCTGGGTGGTCACGACCAGGGTGGACGGCAGGACCGTGGCGAGGGCCACCCAGGTGATCATCGCGGGCACCGGGCACTTGCGGCCCACCCGGTACAGCGCGACGACGGTCGGCGGCCAGCCCAGGCCGCCGACCAGGCCGGGCAGGGACGTCAGGGCGACGAGCCGGGGCCATCGGCGGCGCAGGGGTAGCACCGCGCACGCGGCGAGCGCGGTGGGGATCGACCACGCGTACGGGACGTGGTCGGCGAGCAGGACCATGGCCGCGGGCACGACGACGGCCAGCAGTTCGACCAGCGCGGTCACCACGTGTCCACCTGGTGGGCGACGAGGGCGGCTTGGACGCGGTTCTCCACGCCGAGCTTCGTGAGCACCGTGGACACGTAGCTCTTGACCGTGGCCTCGCTCAGCCCGAGCGCGGTGGCGATGGCGCTGTTCGGCTGCCCGTTCGCCAGCAGTTCGAGCACCTGCCGCTCTCGCGCGCTCAGGGTGGCGAGCTGGGCGTTCCCGCGCAGCCTCGACGGTCGCAGCTTCGGCAGCAGCCGGGCGGTGATCCGGGGGTCCAGGACCGCTCCCCCGGCGGCCAGGTCGAGCACGGCGCGCACCAGGGCGTCCGGCTCGGCGTCCTTGAGCAGGAAGCCCTGGGCGCCGAGTTCCAGCGCCGCGGCCACGTAGTCGTCCAGGTCGAACGTCGTCAGCACGGCGAGCGCGGGCGGGTCGGGCCAGGCGAGCATGGCGCGCATCGCGGCGAGGCCGTCCATGCCGGGCATCTGCACGTCGACCAGCGCCACGTCGGGACGGTGCCGGCGCACGACCTCCAGCAGGCCGGCGCCGGCCTCGGCCTCGGCCACGACCTCGACCCGGCCGTCCGCCTCCAGCAGCACCCTGAGGCCCCGACGGAGCAGCGCTTCGTCGTCGGCTAGCACCAATCGGACCGGCACCACGTCAGGCAACCGCATTCGGCCTGGCGGAGCAACCGGTCAACTCGCGGATCGGACCGGATCGGACCCAAGCCGACCAACCCGGGGCAGGCGGGGCGTCGGTCGGACTGCGGGTCGAGCCGCAGGCCGGCCCGCGGGCCGCGTCACGGGTCGGTCGGCGGTCGGGTCCGGGTCACTTCTTGGGGCGCTTCTCCCGCACCCGCACGGAGATCCGCACCGGGCTGCCCTGGAAGCCGAACTCCTCGCGCAGCTTGCGCTCGATGAACCGGCGGTAGCCCGCCTCCAGGAAACCGGTGGTGAACAGCACGAACGTCGGCGGCCTCGTCCCGGCCTGGGTGGCGAACAGGACCTTCGGCTGCTTGCCGCCGCGCACGGGCGGCGGGGTGGCGGCGATGAGGTCGGTCAGCCACGAGTTCAGCCGACCGGTCGGCACGCGGGTGTCCCACGAGTGCAGCGCGGTCCGCAGGGCGGGCGCGAGCTTGCGCACGGCACGTCCCGTCAGCGCGGAGATGTTCACCCGCTCCGCCCACGGCACCCGGACGAGCCCGCGTTCCAGCTCGCGCACCATGGCGTGACGCCGGTCCTCGTCCACGAGGTCCCACTTGTTGAACGCGAGCACGCACGCCCGGCCCGACTCCACGACCATGGTCAGCACCCGCAGGTCCTGCTCGCTGATCGGCTCGGACGCGTCCAGCAGCACGATCGCGACCTCGGCGGACTCGATCGCGGCCTTGGTGCGCAGCGACGCGTAGTACTCCGCGCCGGAGGCGAAGTTGACCCGCTTGCGCAGGCCGGCGGTGTCGACGAACCGCCACAGCTCGTCGTCCAGCTCGACCAGGGAGTCGACGGGGTCGACGGTGGTGCCCGCGACGTCGTGCACGACGGACCGGTTCTCGCCGGTCAGGCGGTTGAGCAGGGACGACTTGCCGACGTTGGGCCGGCCGACGAGCGCCACCCGGCGCGGTCCGCCGCGGACGGCCTCGAACGTCTCGCGCGGCGTCTCCGGCAGGGCCTTGAGGATGGCGTCGAGCATGTCGCCGGAGCCGCGGCCGTGCAGGCCGGACACCGGGATGGGCTCGCCGAGGCCGAGCGACCACAGCGCCGCGACCTCGGCCACCAGCCGCTCGTCGTCGACCTTGTTCGCGACCAGCAGCACGGGTCGCTTGGACCGGCGCAGCAGCTTGACCGCGGCCTCGTCGGTGGTGGTCGCGCCGACGGTGGCGTCGACCACGAACAGGATCGCGTCGGCGGTGGCCATGGCGAGTTCGGCCTGGGCGGCGACCGAGGCCATCATGCCGGTGGCGTCGGGCTCCCAGCCGCCGGTGTCGACCACGGTGAACTTGCGGCCGTTCCAGAGCGCGTCGTAGGCGACGCGGTCGCGGGTCACGCCGGGCACGTCCTGCACGACCGCTTCGCGGCGGCCGATGATGCGGTTGACCAGCGTCGACTTGCCGACGTTCGGCCGGCCCACGACGGCCAGCACGGGCATCGGCGGCGCGGCGGCCTCCTCGTCCTGGGCCGTGTCCTCGAACGCGGTCCAGTCGGACTCGTCCGCCCAGGTGCCGTCCAAGTCCGTCATCGTGCTTCTCCTCGCTGGCTGTCGAGCTCGGCCACCAGCGTGGCCAAGCGGTCGCGGACCTGCTCGGTGGCCTTGACGAGCGCCTGGCGACCCTTGTCGCCGGGCAGCTCGAACGGCTCACCCACGAGCACGTCCACCACGGGCCGGAACCTCCGTCGGGTCCCGGCCGGGCGCAGGGTGCCCCGGCACGCGACGGGCACGACGACCGCGCCGGTCGTGCGGGCGAGCCAGGCCGCGCCGGCCTGGGCCTGCGCCACGTCGCCCGTGCCGCGCGTGCCCTCGGGGAACACGCCGACCACGCCGCCCGCCCGCAGCACCTGTTGGGCGGCGAGCAGCGGCGCGCGGTCGGGCTCGCCGCGCCGCACGGCCAGTTGGCCGATCTTGCGCAGCAGCGTGCCCACCACGCCCTTGAACATCTCCTGCTTGATCAAGAACACCACACGCCGGGGCAGGACGCCGAACAATATCGGTCCGTCCACCATCGAGCTGTGGTTGGCCACGACGACCACCGGGCCGCTCGACGGCACCCGCGACACGCCGCGCGCCCGGACGCGGAACGGCATCCGGAAGGGTCGGCGGGCGATCCAGCGGCCGACGTCGTGCAGCCAGGTCAGCGACCCCTCGGGGAGCTGGTCGGTCACCCGCGCACCCGTCCGCTCGGCTGGGCCAGCAGACCGCGGGCGTCGACCAGGTCCAGCAACGCGGTCAGCGTGCCGGGCAGGTCGAGCGACGTCGTGTCGAGCACGATCGCGTCCTCGGCGGCGCGCAGCGGCGACACGGCGCGCGACGAGTCGTAGGCGTCGCGCCGCTGCACGTCGGCGAGCGTGGCGTCCAGCGTGGACGCGCGGCCGGAGTCGTTGTCCTGCCTGGCGCGGCGCAGGGCGCGGGCCTCGGCGTCGGCGGTCAGGTAGACCTTGAGCGGCGCGTCGGGCACGACGACGGTGCCGATGTCGCGGCCTTCGACCACGATGCCGCCCGCCTCGTCGACCGCTTCGGCGATGATCCGGCGCTGCTCGGCGACCAGCAGCTCGCGCACGGCGGGCACGGCCGACACCGGGGACACGGCCAGCGTCACCTCGGGGCCGCGGATCTCCGCGCCGACGTCGTCGCCGTCGAGGGAGGTGGTGGAGCGCTCCGGGTCGGTGCCCTGGACCACCAGGGCCGCGTCCGCGACCTCGGCGACTTTGACGTCGTCGGTGGGGTCGACGCCGGCGCGCAGCACGGCCAAGGTCACCGCCCGGTACATCGCGCCGGTGTCGAGGTAGCGCGCGCCGAGGGTGGCCGCGAGCCGGCGCGCTGCGGAGGACTTGCCGGTGCCGGAGGGCCCGTCGAGGGCCACCACGCCACGCAGCTCACCGTGTCCCACGGGGTTTTCCTCCTCAACGCGACGACGGTCGTCAACCTCCAATTGTGCCTGGTGCGGCCCGTCACACCCGCATCAGGTGGCCGGTGGCCGCCGGAACGTCCGTTCGAGGCGGGTTGCGCCGTCCGGGTTCGGTTCGCCGCGGGCCGGTGGACGGTGCGGGCGGTGGGCGGGTGATCTCGCGGCTGCGCCCCGGGACGGGCCTCGCGGCGGGTGCCGGGCCACGCTGCGCAGGCGTCCCCGCCCAGGGGACCCCTGCTTTTATCCTGCCGGCCCGGGCGGACGGTTCGGGGGCACGGAGGGGCGGCCTGTGGACAACTCCCGACGGCCGAGAGCCGTGCCCGTTCGCGGGGCCTTGGTCCGGAACCCGCGTGGGCGCTCGGCTCGGGAGCCGGCGGGCCTGGGGTCGGGCCGGGGTTCGAGCCCGGCGGGCTCCGGTTCGGAACCTGGCCGGCCCGGGAACCACGGCGGCCCCGGTTCGGCGACCGTCCGGTCCCGGTCCCCCGGCGGCGGTCAGTCCAGGTCGGCCAGGAGCAGGCCGCTGCGCGGCTTGGGGGTGAAGTAGGTGCTCTTGCGCGGCATCCGGCCGCCCGCGGCGTGGACGGCCAGCACGTCCGCCGGCGGCACGGGGGCGATCAGCAGGACGGCGTCCACCGAGGCCGGGTCGGGCAGGTCGCCGGTGACCGGCCGCACGTGCGGGCTCTCCGGGTCCAGCCCGAGCGCCTCGTCCAGCAGCACGTCCTCGACGCAGGCGTGGTCCACGCCGGCGGACGGCAGGTCGACGCGGACCGCGTCCGGCCCCGCCACCGCGACCACGGCCCCGGGTGACGGCGGGGTGGCGGCCTCGACCGGGGTCACCGCGAGCCCGAGCCCCCGCCACGCGGCCGTCATGTCGGCCAGGGTCAGGCCGGTGCCGGCGACGGCCCGGTGGATCGGCCCCACCCTCAGGTCCGGACCCGCCGTGACCAGGGCCAGCAGGCCCGGCAGGCCGGCCGACGCGGCGACCCGGTGGTTGCCGTCGGCGACCATCAACGGGTGCTCGCCCGCGGCGGCCAGCAGGGCGTCCTGCCGTTCGCCCGGCCCGACCAGCCACAGCCAGTGCCGCCGCCCGCCCGGGTCGACGACGGACGCGGCCGGTTCGTCGTCCACCTCGGCGACCAACCGCGTCAGCCGCACCTCGCCGGCCACCGGCACCAGCATCGCGGCGCTCGTCACGCAGCCCAGGGCGGTCAGCACGCGGGCGCGTTCGGCGACCACGTCCGGGTAGACCTCCTCGGTGTGGCCGACCTCCGCCGGGTCCACCATGCACAACAGCCCGTAGGCGGTGCCGTCGGGGCCGTCCACCCGGTAGGGGGCGACCACGTCGTGCACCTCCCGGTAGGCGGTCCGCCGCAGGCGGGCCAGCTCGGCGACGGCGTGCGGCAGGGCGTCGAGCAGGCCCTGGCCGGCGGCGAGCGCGGCGGGCGTCCGGTGGGGGTGCTGCACGGCGAGCAACGTGCCCGGACGGGCGCGGGCCAGTGCGGTGACGATCCGCTCCGGTTCGGCGAACTCGTCCACGTCCGGACCGGGCACGCGGTCGCGAACCACCCATCCGCGACGGATCGCCCGAACACGTGTACCCATTCGTCTAGGATCACATGATGTGAACGTCGAGGTGACGCCGCTTCCGGGGATCGGCACCCGGCAGGACTTCATGATCCGTGCCGGCCGCCGGATCGGGGTGATCACACACCGTGACGGCAAGTTCGAGCTGATCGTGTCGCGCCGCGACGACCCGGACGATTGCGCGACGTCCATAGCGCTGACGCCCGCCGAGGCGAGCACGCTGGCCGGGCTGCTCGGCTCGCCGCAGCTCGTCGCGCACCTGCAGGAGCAGCACCGCGAGGTCGCGGGCATCTCCACCAAGCAGTTCCCGATCGTGCCCGGCTCCCGGTTCGACGGCAGCCCGCTGGCCGAGACGGAGCTGCGCACCCGCACCGGCGCGTCCATCGTGGCCGTCGTGCGCCGCGGCTCGGTGCACCCGTCGCCGCGCCCCGACTTCCCCTTCGAGGGCGGCGACCTGGTCGTCGTCGTCGGCACCGCGGACGGCCTGAACGCCGCGGCCGAGTTGCTGGGCGGTGGCTGAGCACCTTGCACAACACCGCAATCGCACTGATCCAACTGGGTGCGGTCTTCTTCGGGCTGGGCTTGCTCGGCAAGATGGCGTGGCGGGTCGGCATCTCCCCGATCCCGCTCTACCTGATCGGCGGCCTGGCCTTCGGGCAGGGCGGCCTGGTCCCGCTGCACGGCATCGAGGACTTCACGCACCTGTCCAGCGAGATCGGCGTGATCCTGCTGCTGCTCCTGCTGGGCCTGGAGTACTCGGCCGCCGAGCTGATGACCGGGCTCAAGCGGTCGTGGACCGCCGGGCTCATGGACATCGTGCTGAACGCGACGCCGGGCGTGATCGCGGCGCTGATCCTGGGCTGGGGCCCGGTGGGGGCGCTGGCGATGGGCGGCGTCACCTACATCTCGTCGTCCGGGATCATCGCCAAGGTCCTCGGCGACCTGGGCCGGCTGGGCAACCGGGAGACGCCGGTGGTGCTGTCGGTGCTGGTGTTCGAGGACCTGGCGATGGCGGTCTACCTGCCGATCCTGACGGCCGTGCTGGCGGGCGTGAGCTTCGTCGGCGGGCTGACCGCGGTGGGCATCTCGCTGGCCGCGATCACCGTGGTGCTGGTGATCGCGCTGAAGTTCGGCCGGTACGTGTCGGCGGTGGTGGACAGCCCCGACCCCGAGGTGTTCCTGCTCAAGGTGCTGGGCGCGGCGCTGCTGGTGGCGGGTGTGGCGTCGCAGCTGCAGGTGTCGGCGGCGGTGGGCGCGTTCCTGCTGGGCATCGCGATCTCCGGGTCGACGGCGGAGAACGCCACCCGGATGCTGGAGCCGTTGCGGGACCTGTTCGCGGCGATGTTCTTCGTGGTGTTCGGCCTGAACACCGATCCGGCGTCGATCCCGCCGGTGCTGGGGCTCGCGGTGGCGCTGGCCGTGGTGACGACGCTGACGAAGGTGGCCACCGGGTGGTGGGCGGCGCGGCGGCAGAACATCGGGCGGATGGGCCGGGCGCGGGCGGGCGCGGCGCTGGTGGCGCGGGGCGAGTTCTCGATCGTCATCGCGTCGCTCACGGTGGCGTCCGGCGCGGTGGACGGCGAGCTGGCGGCGCTGGCGACGGCGTACGTGCTGCTCATGGCGGTGTTGGGACCGGTGGCGGCACGCGTCGTGGAGCCCCTGGCCAGGAAGTTCACTCGGAAGCGTGACGCGGCGACGACCGCGACAGCCTGACCTGTATCTCCCCGCGACCTCACCGCTCCATCAGGGCAGACGAACCGCGTTCGCGCCCGGGCCGACCCTTCCGGCCGATTGAACGCGAACGCGATCCGGAGTTACACCTGACTGCCGTCCCAACCCCGAAGGGGGTCGTCATGTCACAACCAACGGGCGCCGAGACCACCGGCCGCTACCTCGTGCTCCTGGAGGAGAAGTCGGTCACGGCCGGCGCGCGGGAGATGAGCCGGGTCGCCGGGATCAGCGCCGCCAGCACCGCGGACTCCGCCACCCGGGCGGAGCTGGCCGCGGCCGACGGGGTCATCTTCCAGGACCTGGGCGTCGCCGTGGTCAACGCGACGCCCGACCAGGTCGCCCAGCTCACCCGGGCCGCCGAGGCGCCGGGCCCGATCTCCGTGGTCGAGGCCGAGCGCGTCGTGCACGCCTACACCGCGCCGCCCGACACGGGCGCCGACCAGGCGGCGGCCCCGGCCGTGGACGAGTCGGTGTTCACGTGGGGGTTGCAGGCGGTGGGCGCGAACCTCTGCTCCGCCACGGGCAAGGGCCTGCGGCTGGCCGTGCTGGACACCGGGTTCACCGTCGCGCACCCCGACTTCGCGGGCCGCACCGTGGTCACGCAGTCGTTCGTGCAGGGCGAGACCGTGGACGACGCGCACGGCCACGGCACGCACTGCATCGGCTCCGCCGCCGGTCCGCGCCAGGCCGCCTCCGGCGGTCCCGGCTACGGCGTGGCCTACGAGGCCGACATCTACGCGGGCAAGGTGCTGTCCAACCGGGGCAGCGGCACCGACAGCGGGATCCTGGCGGGCATCGAGTGGGCCATCGCGAACGGCTGCGCGGTCGTCTCGATGTCGTTGGGCGCGACCGTGCGCCCGAACACGCCGCACTCGCAGATCTTCGAGCAGGCCGCCACGCGCGCGATGGCCAAGGGCACGTTGATCATCGCGGCGGCGGGCAACGACAGCACCCGGCCGAACACCGTCGCGCCGGTCGGCCACCCGGCGAACTGCCCGTCGATCCTGGCCGTCGGCGCGGTCGACGTGCACCGGTCGGTCGCGTTCTTCTCCTGCGGCACGGTGGACACCATCGGCCAGGTCGACGTGGTCGGCCCCGGGGTGGACATCTACTCCAGCTGGAACAAGGAGGAGGCCGGCCTGGGCATGCACAAGCGCATCCAGGGCACGAGCATGGCGACGCCGCACGTGGCCGGGGTGGCGCTGCTCATCGCGGAGAAGCACGGCGCGCGCGGCTGGGAGCTGTGGGCGAGGTTGTCGCAGAGCGCCCGCAGGTTGGGCTTGCCTTCCACGGACGTGGGTGCAGGATTGGTGCAAGCTCCCTAGGCCCTGACGGAGGCGGCCGTGGACAAAGTCGTGGTCTCGGTCGCCGACGCGGGCGCGGCCGGCCTGCCCGCCGTGGTCTCGGCGCTGCGCGACGCCGGGATGGTGGTGGAGAGCGTGCTGGAGTCGCTGGGTGTGGTCACCGGGTCGGTCGCGCCGGGTGCGGTCGACCGGCTCGGGGCCGTGCCCGGGGTCGCGCACGTCGAGGTGGAACGCGCCGTGGGGCTGCCCCCGACACCGGGTGCGCAGACCTGAGCGTCACTCGTCCGGGTGGCTCAGGTTTGGGTCGGCCACCTCGGGTAACCGGTTGCTGAAGACGTACCGGTCGTCCGAGGAGGTCGAAGACGATGAACGCCCTGCTCGCCGCGCAGACGGCGCAGGCCCAAGGCATCGGCGACGCCGCCGGTGACGCCCTGCGCTCCGTGGTGACCTTCGTGCCGAAGCTGGTCGGTTTCCTGGTCGTGCTGCTCATCGGGTGGATCGTCGCCCGGTTGCTGCGCACGGCGGTGAACAAGGTGTTGGAGCGGGTGCACTTCGACCGCGCCGTGCAGCGGGGCGGGTTGAGCGACGCGCTGGCGCGGTCGCGGTTCGACGCCTCGGGGCTGGTCGCCCAGATCGTGTACTACGCGGTGCTGCTGATCGCGTTGCAGATCGCGTTCGGGCTGTTCGGGTCGAACCCGGTGAGCGACCTGCTGACGGAGATCGTGGCCTGGCTGCCGCGGGCGATCGTGGCGATCGTGATCATCGTGGTGGCGGCCGCCATCGCGCGGGCGGTGCGGGACATCGCGACGCGGGCGCTGGGCGGGCTGTCCTACGGGCCGACGCTGGGCAAGGTCGCGTCGTGGTTCATCATCGCGCTCGGCGTGATCGCGGCGCTGAACCAGATCGGCATCGCGACCACGGTCACCACGCCGATCCTGATCGCCATCCTGGCCACGGTCGGCGGTATCGCGGTGGTCGGCGTGGGCGGTGGCCTGGTCAAGCCGATGCAGCAGCGCTGGGAGGGGTGGCTGACCAGGGCGGAGAACGAGGCCCCGCAGGCGAAGGCGCAGGCCGAGGCGTACCAGCGCGGGCGTGAGGACGTGCAGCGGACCGCCGCCCAGGGCGCGCCGGGTTCGGGTGCGTCCCGGATGACCGAGACGCCGGCGCACGCGGCGACCATGCCGACGCCGCCGGTGGGCACGCCGGTGCAGCAGCCCGGCACGGCCGGTCAGCCGACGCGGCCCGTGCCGCCGCACCCCGGCCAGTACCCTCCGGGCGAGCAGCGCTGACGACGTCCGGCCCGGCCGCGCGCCGGGCCACCGACGAACGCGCCGGGCCACCGACGAACGCTCCGGCACGCCGACGAACGCTCCGCAGGGGTCCCCGCCAAGGGGACCCCTGCTTTCATCCTGCCGGCCGGGTCCGACAAGATCCGGGGCCGACGACGTGCCTGTGGACAACCGGGAGGGGTGCGGGTGGGAGGGCTCAGCGTCGACGAGCTGGTCGGCCGGGACGAGTGGGACGCGGTGAACCGGGACCTGGGCCGGCCGTTCGTCGTCTACAAGTTCGCCGCCACGCTCGACGGCCGGGTCGCCGCCGCCGACGGCACCAGCCGGTGGATCACCGGCGACGAGAGCCGGGCCGAGGTGCACCTGCTGCGCGCGGGCTGTGACGCGACCGTCGTCGGCTCCGGCACGCAACGCGCCGACGACCCCAGCCTGGCCGTGCGCGGACCCGCCGCGGACGGCCGCCGGCCGCTGCGCGTGGTGATCGACAGCAACGCCACGACGCCCCGGGACGCCAAGGTCTGCGACGACGCCGCCCCGACGCTCGTCGTGGTGGCCGAGGACGCCGACGCCGCGCACCTCGACGGCGTGGCGGACGTGCTGAGGGCGCCGCGGGCCGAGCGGGGGCTGGACCTGCCGGCGGTGCTCGCCGGGCTGCACGGGCGCGGTGTGCGCGGGCTGTTCCTGGAAGGCGGGCCGACGCTGGCGGGCGGCTTCCTCGCGCACGGGTTCGTGGACCGGGTCGTCACCTACGTCGCGCCCGCGCTGCTCGGCTCGGGCCGCAGCGGGCTCGGGGACGCCGGGGTGCGCAGCATGTCCGGAATCCTGCGCCTGGAACTGGTCGACGTCGCCCGCTCCGGGCCGGACGTGCGCCTGGTCAGCAGACCGGTCCGGTAGCCGGGGCTAGGCTTCCAGCGCCGGCTGGTCGTGCCCCGCGAGGTGGCAGACGGCGGCGAGGCGGAGCGTCAGCCAGTCCGCGTTCGCCCAGTCCACGATCGCCGGCGGTGTCCAGCCGCGCGCCGCGGCCTCGTCCAGCACGCCCTCGGCGTACCCGGCGAGCAGCACCACGCCCGCCACCGCCGCCGCGGGCACGCCCAGCGCGAGGATGTCGCGCACCGCCGCGCCGTGCTGGTCGACCGCCGCCAGCACGCCGGGGGCCGGCACACCGGACGCCAAGACCGCCGTGACACCGAGTTCGTCGCTCAACCGGTCCAGGAACCGGCGAGCGGAGAAGTCCCTCCAACCGCTCACAAGGCCGACACCCTACGCTGTGCGGGGCAACCGACCCACCATCGAACACGTGTTCTATGATCACGCCGGGTCGAGCCGGATGCGCAGAGAGGAAGACGAGAAGATCGTGGCGGACACGCTCGTGGAGCAGGAAGAGAAGGTGGACGCCGAGGCGCCCGCCGCACCCGTGCAGCAGGAGGACGCGCCCGTGACGCAGCCCGAGCAGCCGGCGGAGGCCGACAAGCCGGCGGAGGCCGAGGCCAAGCCCGCCAAGCGGCCGAAGTCGACGGCCAAGAAGACCCGGACGGTCGAGCTGACGCTGACCGTCACCGGGACCGCCGACGGCGAGTGGCAGGCCGACCTGGTGCACGGCACCAAGCGGGTCGTGCAGGGCCTGTCCATCTCGGCCGCGGCCGTGTCGCGGGCGGCCAAGGAGCTGCACGACGACATCGCGGGCGGCATCGACGAGGTCATCGAGGCGGCCCGCGCCCAGCACCGCACGCGGATGGAGGAGCTGGAGGCCGAGCTGGCCAAGGTGAAGGCCGCGCTGGCGGAGCTGAGCGACTGACGCACCGGGACCCGGGGGCCGCGGCACGACGACCCCCGGGTTCCGCGACGGGAATCGGGAGGCGGCCACCCGGTGGACCGCGTCGGCCCGGGGCGTCAGCGGGACGGGTCGAGGACCAGTTTGCCCGTGGTGCGGCGGGCGCGGAGGTCTTCGTGGGCGCGGCGGGCCTCGGACAGGGCGTACTCGCCGCCCGGCACGGCTTTCAGGTCGCCTGCCAGGACCAGGTCGAACAGTTCGGCCATGGCGCGGTGCACGACGCGGCCCGGGAGCTTGAACGCGTGCGGCAGCCACATGCCCGCGACGGCGGTGGAGCGGACCAGCAGGCGGGCCGGGTCGACCGGGGTCGGCTGTTCGCGGCTCGCCATGCCGTAGAACGCCAGCCGGCCGAACGGGGCCAGCGCGGCGAGGCTCTGGTCGGTGACCGCGCCGCCCGTCATGTCCAGCACGACGTCCACGCGTCGCCCGCCGTTGGCCTCGCGCAGCGCCTCGGTCATGTCCTCGGCGGTGGAGTCGACCGCGACGTCCGCGCCCAGGTCCAGCGCCAGCTCGCGCTTCTCCGGAGTGCTCGCGGTGGCGATGACGCGGCCCGCGCCCCACTTGCGGGCCAGCTGCACGGCGATGGAGCCGACCCCGCCGGCGGCGGCGTGCACGACGACGCTCTCCCCCGGCTCCAGGTGGGTGCTCTTGCGCAGCAGCAGCCACGCCGTCGCGCCCTGCACGACCATGCTCAGCGCGGTCACGTCGTCCACGCCGTCGGGCACGTCGAACGCCGTCGCCTCGGGCACCACGGCGCGCTCCGCGTAGCCGCCGAAGGTGGTCAGACCGACCACGCGCCGGTCGCCCGCCGTGCCGACGACCTCGCCGCCGGGCACCAGCGGCAGCTCCATCTTCGCCAGGTAGGAGTTCTCCGCCTGGTGGGTGTCGGCGTAGTTGAGGCCCGCGCGGCTGACCTCGACGAGCAGTTCGCCGGGCCCCGGGACGGGGTCGGGCAGCTCGACCTCGGTGAGGACCTCGGGTCCGCCGAACTCGGTGATCTGGATGGCGCGCACGGTGTCAGCTCTCCTTGCCGGCGATCGGGTCGTGGTCGAGCCGCACGCGGTCGCCGGTGGCGGTGCGCGGCCCGGGAGGGTTGGGGAAGGTGAACGGCGCGCTGGGCCGCCCGGCCTGCACGAACCAGCATTCACCGGCTTTGCCGTCGCGCAACACGGACACGAACGCGTCGACCACGTCGTCCACGCTCATCACCGGCATGCCGGCGGACTCCAGCGCGGACTTGACGTCGGCGATGATGGCCGTGTCGGCGAACGACGGGCACACCGCGTTGACCGTGACGCCGTCGGCGGCGAGCACCGGGCCCAGGCCGCGCACCAGGCCGACGACGGCGGCCTTGTTCGCGCCGTACAGGGGGTCCATGGGCATGGCCATGAGTCCCGCCATGCTGGCGGTGGCGACGATGCGCCCGCCGCGCTTGCGCAGCTCGGGCAGCGCCGCGTGCACGCCGTACACCACACCGTCGAGGTTGATGCCCATGACCGCGCGGTACCGCTCGGGGTCGAAGTCGTCGCCGAGGCCGAAGCCGGTGGCGATGCCCGCGTTGAGCACGGCGATGTCGAGCCCGCCGAACCGCGCCGCGGCCAGCGCGACCGCTTCCTCGCTGTGCCGGGGGTCGCGGACGTCGCAGTGCGCGAACACACCGCCCACCTCGTCGGCCACGGCCCGGCCGCGCTCGTCGTCCACGTCGGCCACGACGACGGACGCGCCGCCGGCCGCCAGCCGCCGCGCCACCCCCGCGCCGATGCCGTTCGCGGCCCCGGTGACCAGTGCGACCTTGCCCGAGAACTCCACCGCGCCTCCTCTGGCTGGCATTCCGACCAGTCGGTATGGTTCTCCTGACGCGCTCTGGCGTCAAGGCGACCTCGCCGGTAGGTTACTAAGCGGTTGCTTAGAACAGCGGATCAAGGAGGAGTGACCGTGGCCGAGACGGACGCACGGGTGGCCATCGTCACCGGTGCCGCACGCGGCATCGGCGCCGCCGTAGCCACGAGGCTCGCGCGGGACGGCCTGGCCGTCGCGCTGCTCGACCTCGACGAGGGCAGCTGCGCCGACGCCGTGAAGACCATCAAGGCGGCCGGCGGGACCGCCGTCGCGGTGGGCGTGGACGTCGGCGACAGCGCGGCGGTCGACGCGGCCGTGCGACGGGTCGCCGACGAGCTGGGCGCGCCGACCGTCCTGGTCAACAACGCGGGCATCCTGCGGGACAACCTGCTGTTCAAGATGACCGACGACGACTGGGACGCGGTCATCACCGTGCACCTGCGCGGGTCGTTCCTGATGAGCCGCGCGGTGCAGAGGTTCCAGACCGAGGCGAAGTGGGGCCGGATCGTCAACCTCTCCAGCACGTCCGCGCTGGGCAACCGGGGTCAGGCGAACTACTCGGCGGCCAAGGCGGGCCTGCAGGGGTTCACCAAGACGCTGGCGATCGAGCTGGGCAAGTTCGGCGTGACGGTCAACGCGATCGCGCCGGGGTTCATCGAGACCGACATGACCGCCGCGACGGCGGCCCGCGTCGGCGTCGACTTCGAGGAGTTCAAGAAGGCCGCGGCGGCGGCCATCCCGGTGCAGCGGGTCGGCACGCCCGAGGACATCGCGCACACCGCCTCGTTCCTGGTGAGCGAGGGGGCCGGGTTCGTGTCGGGCCAGGTCATCTACGTCGCCGGCGGACCGAAGGACTGACATGCGGGTATTCGCGAACCTGGACGAGCTGGCCGCCGCCCGGGGCGAGCACCTGGGCCACGGCGGGTGGCACGAGATCACCCAGGCGGAGATCGACCTGTTCGCCGAGGCCACCGGCGACCACCAGTGGATCCACGTCGACCTGGAGAAGGCCGCCGCGGGACCGTTCGGCGCGCCCGTCGCGCACGGCTACCTGACCCTGTCGCTGATTCCCCTGCTGGTGCGCGACATCTACACGGTCGAGGGGTTGGCGATGGGCGTCAACTACGGCCTGAACAAGGTGCGGTTCCCCAGCCCGGTGGTCGTCGGGTCG
The DNA here is from genome assembly GCF_042752395.1 of Actinosynnema sp. NPDC059335. Classification (NCBI taxonomy): domain Bacteria; kingdom Bacillati; phylum Actinomycetota; class Actinomycetes; order Pseudonocardiales; family Pseudonocardiaceae; genus Actinosynnema; species Actinosynnema sp. NPDC059335. The sequence continues at coordinate 34,814 of NZ_JBHYXZ010000090.1, forward strand.
CGGGTGCGGGCGGGCGCCGAGCTGGTCGAGGTCGCCGACGTGGCGCAGGGCAAGCAGGCCGTGGTCCGGGTGACCGTGGAGATCGAGGGCAACCCGAAGCCCGCGTGCGTGGCCGAGACGGTGGTGCTGCTCGTGCCGGCCGCCTGACCGGCCCGCGACGCCGACGCACGGGACGGGCACGGCGCTCCTCACCGGGAGCGCCGGGCCCCCCCCGCGCGGGGCCCCGGGGGGGCGTGGGGGGGCGGGGGGCGCCCGCGCCCCCCCACCGCTCGGCCGTCGTCGTGCCGCTGTTGCTGGGGA
>NZ_JBHYXZ010000091.1:0-2578 GCF_042752395.1 Actinosynnema sp. NPDC059335
GGGAACACCCGGTCCCATTCCGAACCCGGTAGTTAAGCCTTCCAGCGCCGATGGTACTGCACTCGTGAGGGTGTGGGAGAGTAGGACGCCGCCGAACATTCTTCCCTGAAAGGGCTTGTGGTGGGGGCACAGTGATATGTGCTCTCCCGCAAGCCCTTTCGGCGTGTCCACAGTAGGAGGAGTTAGTGTCCAGGTTCGGGGATCGACCCGGCGACCGTCAGCGTGGCCAGGGAGACCGACCGCGCCGATCCGACGACGGTGGCCGTGCCCAGGGAAGCCGCAAGCCGAGCAGTGGTGGCCGTGACGCCCGTGGTGGGGGCGACCGGTCTGGCGGCGGTTATCCGCGCCGGGACGACCGGCCGAGCTATGACAAGCCTCGTGGCGGCGACCGCCGTGACGATTCCCGAGGCGAGCGCCCGCGCTACGACAAGCCCCGTGACGACCGTGGCGGTGCTCCGCGACGGGACGACAACCGGGGTGGTGGCTTCCGCCGGGACTCCGGTGACCGGCCCCGCTACGACCGCCCGCGTGACGACCGGCCCCGTGACGACCGCGGCCGCGATGACCGTGGCCGTGACGACCGGGGTGGCCCTCGCCGCGACGACCGCTCCGGTGACCGGGGCGGGTTCCGGCGCGACGACAACCGCGGTGAACGCCCCCGCTTCGAGCGTCGGGACGACCGCGGGTTCGACCGGCGTGACGATCGTGGCGGGTTCGAGCGTCGGGACGACCGGGATCGCGGTGAGCGCGGGGGCTACCAGCGATCCGACAGCCGCGGGGGCTACCAGCGACGTGATGATCGCGGTGGGTACCAGCGGCGCGACGACCGGGGCGGTTTCCAGCGCCGGGACGATCGGGGCTTCGACCGGGGCGAGCGGGGCGGTTACCCGCGACGCGATGACCGGCCGGCCGGGGATCGCACCGGTGGGGACCGCGGTGGGTACGCCCGCCGGGACGACCGCGGCGGTGAGCGCAGCAGCTACCCGCGCCGTGACGACAGCGGCGGTTACCAGCGGCGCGACGACAGCGGTGGCTACCAGCGCCGGGATGACCGTGGCGGTTACGAGCGGCGGGACGATCGGGGCGGCTACCAGCGGCGCGATGACCGCCGTGACGACCGGGGTGGTGACCGGGGTGGTGAGCGCACCGGCTACCCGCGTCGGGACGACCGGGGTGGCGACCGGCCCCGTGGCGACCGTGACCGGGGCGCGTACCCGCGTCGGGACGACCGCGCCGGTGGCGACCGCGGTGGGTACCAGCGGCGTGACGACCGTGGCGGTTATCAGCGCCGGGACGACCGGGAACGCGGCGGCTACCCCCGTCGGGACGACCGCGCCGGGTACCAGCGGCGGGACGACCGGCCGCGTTACGAGAAGCCGGGGAGCGACCGGCGGGACGCGCGGAGTCGTGATCGGGCCGCGCGGTTCCAGGAGCGGGTCGCGCAGACCGACGACCGGCAGGTCACCGAGGAGACCACGGCTGACGTCACCGCAGCCGACGTCGCAGCCGATGTCACCGCGACCGACAACACCGCGACCGGCACCGGCACGGCTGACGTCACGGTGGCTGATGACACCGCGGCTGATGTGGATGTGAGCGCGGACGCCGCGCTGGACGCGGCCGAGGGCCGGGCGGAGGCCGGGGAAGGCGGGGCCGTCGAGGCTGACGCCGCCCCGTCCCGGGCTGCCGTGCCCAGGGCTGTGGAGAGCGAGGACGAGGCCGGGGCAGAGGGCTCGGAGGCAGCCGAGGCCGCCGAGGCCGCGGGCGAGGACGTCGCCGAGGGTTCCCAGGGCTCGGAGGACGCGGTCGACGGGGAGGAGCGGGTGTTCACCCGCGCCCGCACGCCCGAGCTGCCCGAGGACGCCGACATCTCGATCCTCGACCCCGAGGTGAAGCAGGAGCTGCGCGGCCTGCCCAAGGGCCTGGCGGAGATCGTCGGCAGGCACCTGGCGGCGGCGGGCATGCTCATCGACAGCGAGCCCGAGTTGGCGCTGGAGCACGCCCGGTACGCGCGGTCGAAGGCGGCGCGGGTCGCGGTGGTCCGGGAGGCCGCCGGGTTGGCCGCCTACCACGCGGGCGAGTGGGCCGAGGCGCTGTCGGAGCTGCGGGCGGCGCGGCGCATGTCGCACGGCGCCGGGCACGTCGCGGTGATGGCCGACTGCGAGCGGGCGCTGGGGCGGCCCGAGCGGGCCATCGAGCTGGCTCGTGAGGCACAGGTGGCGCTGCTGTCCCCCGACGAGGCGGTGGAGCTGCGGATCGTCGCGGCGGGCGCGCGGCGGGACATGGGGCAGCTGGACGCGGCGGTGGTGGCCCTGCAGGGCGACGACCTGGACGAGAAGCGGCGTGAGCCGTGGAGCGCCCGCCTGTTCTACGCCTACGCGGACAACCTGGCCGCGGCCGGTCGCACCGAGGAAGCCGTGAAGTGGTTCCTCAACGCGGCGCAGGCCGACGACGACAACGAGACCGACGCCGCCGAGCGCGCGTTCGACCTCAGCCCGCAGGACTGAGCGGGCCCGACCGAAGTCACACCCGGAGGGGGGGGGGCGCGCCCGCCGCGGGGGCTGAAAGAAATAGGGTT
>NZ_JBHYXZ010000091.1:2588-31269 GCF_042752395.1 Actinosynnema sp. NPDC059335
GCTGTGGGGGGGGGCCCCCCCCACCCCCCCCCGGGGGGCCCCCCCCCCGGGGGGCCCCCCCCCTCCAGACTGTGTGCGACCGGAAGATTCCCGAACGGAGAAGCCTGTGCTGCTGGACCGCTACGACGCCCTGCTGCTCGACCTCGACGGGACGGTCTACCGGGGGCGGGAAGCCGTGCCGGGCGCGGTCGAGGCGGTCGCCGCCGCCCGCGCGCACGGCACCGGCATCCGGTTCGTCACCAACAACGCCTCCCGGTCGCCGGAGACGGTCGCCGAGCACCTGACCGAGCTGGGGTTCGACGCCGCGCTGGACGAGGTGAGCACGAGCGCCCAGGCGGGCGCGGCGATGCTGCTCGACCTGGTGCCGCGCGGCGTGCCGGTGCTGGTCCTGGGCACGGACGCGCTGGCCGAGCAGGTGCGGCTGCGCGGCTATGAGCCGACGGACCGCGCCGAGGACGCGCGGGCTGTCGTGCAGGGCCTCTCCCAGGATTTGGGCTGGCGCGAGCTGGCCGAGGCGTGCGTGGCGATCCGCCAGGGCGGGGCGCACTGGATCGCGTGCAACGTGGACGCGACGCTGCCGACCGAACGGGGTCTGCTGCCGGGCAACGGGTCGCTGGTCGCGGCCCTGCGGACGGCGACGGGCCGGGAGCCGCTGGTGGCGGGCAAGCCGGCCACGCCGTTGCTGGAGCAGGCCGCGAAGTCGGCGGGCGCGCAGCGGCCGCTGGTGGTGGGCGACCGGTTGGACACCGACATCGCGGGCGCGGTCAACGCGGGCATGGACTCGCTGCTGGTGCTCACCGGCGTGTCCACCGAAGCCGAGGCGACGGCCCTGCCCGAGGACCGGCGGCCGACCTACGTGGCGGCGGACCTGTCCGCGCTGCATCGGCTACCTTGATTCCTGTGAGCTTCGAGGTCCCCCTCCCCGGCCCGCCCCGTGATCCCGTGGCCGGGATCGACGACGCCCTGGCCGGTCTCGACGGGCTGGACGCGCTCGACGTGGTCGAGCACGTGGCCCGGTTCGACGACGCGCACACGGCGTTGACGGCCGCGTTGTCCAGCATCGACAAGGTCTGACCGGTGCCGCGCAGGGCTCGGCTGGACGCCGAACTGGTCCGCCGCGGGCTGGCCAGGTCACGGGAGCACGCGAGCCAACTCGTCGCCGAGGGCCGCGTGACCGTGCGGGGCTCGGTGGCCACGAAACCCGCGACCGCCGTCGAGTTGGACACCGCGCTGGTGGTCCGCGAGACCGACGACCCGAACTACGCCTCGCGGGGCGCGCACAAGCTCGTCGGCGCGCTGGAGGCGTTCGACGGGGTGGTCGTGGCGGGCAGGCGGTGCCTGGACGCGGGCGCGTCCACCGGGGGGTTCACCGACGTGCTGCTGCGCTCGGGCGCGCGGCAGGTGGTGGCCGCCGACGTGGGCCGCGGCCTGCTGGACTGGCGGCTGCGCACCGACGACCGGGTCGTGGTCAAGGACAAGACGAACGTGCGGTCCTTGACCCCCGAGGACATCGGCGGCCCGGTCGACCTGGTGGTGGCGGACCTGTCGTTCATCTCGCTGCGGCTGGTGCTGCCGGCGCTGGCCTCCTGCCTGGACGAGGGCGGCGACCTGCTGCCGATGGTGAAGCCCCAGTTCGAGGTCGGCAAGGAACGCCTGGGCTCGGGCGGCGTGGTGCGGGACCCGGAGCTGCGCGCGGAGGCGGTGCTGGACGTGGTGGCGTCGGCCGCCGGGCTCGGCCTGCGCCTGCACGGCGTCACCGCGAGCCCGCTGCCGGGACCGTCGGGCAACGTCGAGTTCTTCGTGTGGCTGCGCCGGGGTGAACCCCTCGACGCGGCCGACGCCGCCGCGCTCGTGCGCGCGGCCGTGGCGGAAGGCCCCCGGTGAGCAGGCTCCCGGTGAGCAGGCTCCCGGTGACGATGCCTCCGATGAGGAGGCCCGCGTTCGAGGAGGCCCCGATGAGGAGGCCCGAGTGGGAAGGCCCCCAGTGAGCAGGCTCCGGTGAGCAGGCCCTTAGTGAGGACGGTCCGGTGACGAGGGAGATCCTGCTGGTCGTCCACACCGGGCGGCGCAGCAACGTGCTGGTCGCCCAGGAGGTCGCGGCGCGGTTCGCGGCGGGCGGCGTGCGGCTGCGGGTGCTGGAGGACGAAGCGCCCGAGCTGGACCCGACGTGCTACGCGCAGGTCGTGCCGGCCGACGACAAGGCCGCCGAGGGCACCGAGCTGGTGTTCGTGCTCGGCGGCGACGGCACGCTGCTGCGGGCGGCCGAGCTGGCGCGGGCGGCGGGGGTGCCGGTGCTCGGGGTGAACCTGGGCCGGGTGGGGTTCCTGGCCGAGGCGGACTCCGACGCGCTGTACGAGGCGATCACGCACGTCGTGGACCGGGACTACGACGTCGAGGAGCGGATGACGCTCGACGTGACGGCGTCGGTCGACGGCGAGGTGCTGGAGGGCACGTGGGCGCTCAACGAGGCCAGCGTGGAGAAGAGCACCCGCGAGCGGATCCTGGACGTCGTGGTGGAGGTGGACGGGCGGCCGGTGTCGGCCTTCGGCTGCGACGGCGTGCTGGTGGCGACCCCGACCGGGTCGACGGCGTACGCGTTCTCCGCGGGCGGGCCGGTGGTGTGGCCGGACGTGCAGGCGCTGCTGGTCGTGCCGAGCAACGCGCACGCCCTGTTCGCGCGGCCCCTGGTGGTGTCGCCGGCGTCCGTGGTGGCGCTGGAGGTCGACCCGGAGGGCCACCCGGCGGTGCTGTGCGCGGACGGCCGCCGCACGGTGAACCTGCCGCCGGGCGCGCGGGTCGAGGTGGTGGGCGGCCGCACCCCGCTGCGGTTGATCCGGCTGCGGCCGGGTCCGTTCACCGACCGGCTGGTGGAGAAGTTCGAGCTGCCGGTGCAGGGGTGGCGCGGCCCGTCGGCCCACTGAGGCCGGCGAGATCAACTACCGGACACCGGCCCCCGAGCACACGCTTTGCCCGCGTCGCCCAGTAGTGTTCCGGGCGTGCTGGCCGAGATGCGCATCCAGGGCCTCGGTGTGATCGACGAGGCCACCCTTGAGCTCGATGCCGGTTTCACCGTGGTGACGGGCGAGACCGGGGCGGGCAAGACCATGGTCGTCACCGGGCTCCACCTGCTGGGCGGTGGCCGGGCCGAGGCGTCCCGCGTGCGCAACGGCGCGGACAAGGCGGTGGTCGAGGGCCGGTTCGTCGCGCCCGCGGGCAGCCCGGCGGCGAAGGTCGCCGAGGAGGTCGGCGGCGAGCCCGACGACGACGGCAGCGTGATCGCGGTCCGCACCGTCGGCGCCGACGGCCGGTCCCGGGCGCACCTGGGCGGCCGGTCCGTGCCGGTGGGCGTGCTGTCGGAGCTGGCCGAGCAGTTGCTCGCGGTGCACGGGCAGAACGACCAGCTGCGGCTGCTGCGGCCCGCCGAGCAGCGGTCGGTGCTCGACCGGTTCGCCGGTGACGAGGTCGCCGAGCCGCTGCGCGGCTACCGGAAGGTCCGCGACGAGTGGCTGCGGGTGGCGACCGAGCTGGCCGAGCGCACCGCGCGGTCGCACGAGCTGGCCCGCGAGGCCGAGCTGCTGCGGCACGGGCTGGCCGAGATCGAGGCGATCGACCCGAAGCCGGGCGAGGACGAGGAGCTGGTCGCCGAGGCGCGCCGGCTCGCCGACGCCGACCAGCTGCGGGAGGCGGCGTCGGGGGCGCAGTACGCGGTGTCCGGCTCGCCCGACGGCGACCCGGACGTGCCGGGCGCGCTCGGCCTGATCGGCGAGGCCCGGCGGCGGCTGACCGCGTCGGACGACCCGAAGCTGCGCGAGCTGGAGCCGCGGCTGGTGGAGGCGGAGACGCTGCTGGCCGACGTGGGCGCGGAGATCGCGTCCTACCTGGAGCACCTGGACGCGGACCCGGCGCGGCTGGAGCAGGTGCTCGCCCGCCAGGCCGAGCTGAAGTCGTTGACCCGCAAGTACGCCGCCGACGTGGACGGGGTGATCGCGTGGGCGCGGGACGCGTCCTCGCGGCTGTCCGGGCTGGACACGTCGGACGAGGCGCTGGCGGCGTTGGCCGCGCGGCGCGACGAGCTGGCGGTGGAGCTGGCCGGGTACGCCCGGCGGGTGACCGCCGAGCGGCTGGCCGCGGCCGAGGAGCTGGGCCGGGCGGTGTCGGACGAGCTGACGGGCCTGGCCATGCCGCACGCCACGGTCGAGGTCGCGGTGCGGCCCCGGCCCACCGAGCCGGGCGACCCGCAGGCGCTGGACGTGGACGGGCAGCTGCTGCACGCCGGGTCCAGCGGGGTGGACGACGTGGAGCTGCGGCTGATCGCGCACCCCGGCGCGCCCGCGCTGCCCGTGCACAAGGGCGCGTCGGGCGGTGAGCTGTCGCGGGTGATGCTGGCGCTGGAGGTCGTGCTGTCGCACTCCGACCCGGTGCCCACGCTGGTGTTCGACGAGGTGGACGCCGGGGTCGGCGGCCGGGCGGCGGTCGAGGTCGGACGCCGGCTGGCCCGGTTGGCGCGCAGCCACCAGGTGATCGTGGTGACGCACCTGCCGCAGGTGGCGGCGTTCGCCGACCGGCACCTGGTGGTGGACAAGACCGCGGACGGCGTGCTGACCCGCAGCGGGGTGCGCCGGCTGGACGAGTCGCAGCGGGTGGTCGAGCTGGCGCGGATGCTCGCGGGCATGGACTCCACCGACACCGGCCGCGCGCACGCCGAGGAGCTGCTGGCGGCGGCGAAGGCCGACAAGGAGAGCGTGCCCGTGGTGCGGCGCAAGGCGAAGAAGAAGTGAACCGAAGGCTGCTCGGCGCGGCCTTGTTGGTGGTGGCCGGCGGGGTGGCCGTGGCGGGCACGTTCCGGCCGTTGTACTCGCAGGGCGTCCACCGCGGCGACTCGCCGCCCATGGTCCACGTGACGTCCTGGGAGTACGTGTTCACCCTCCCGGTGGGCATGGAGTCGCCGATCGTGCGGAGCCCTCAGTACGGGGTGCCGATCGTCGTGTCGGCGGTGCTGCTGGCGATCGCGGCGGCGCTGGTGTTCCTGCCGGAGGCGCAGCGCCTGGCCGCCCGCTACCTCGCGATCGCCGGGACGGGCCTGCTCCTCGGCGCGGTGTGGGCGACGGGGGCCGCCGTCGTGTCCGCGGTCGGCAACGCGGAGGCCCAGGACGAGGCCGGTTTGGGCGTGCGGGCCGACGAGGGCATCGCCGTGCTGGCCGGGTCGGTGCTGGTCGCGGTGGTGGGCGTGGTGCTGCTGCACGCCCGGCGTCCGCAGCCGCGGCCCGACGGGCCGGTGGTGTACCGGGTGGACGACGACGCGGTGGACGCGGACACGGACACGCCGCCGTTCGGCTTCCCGGCGCCGGAGGTCGAGGTCGCCCGGCTCCCGGAGACCGGGCCGGACCGCCGTAGCGAACCACCGACCGCCGGGGCGTGACCCGGGCGGCCACGGCGTGGTGCCGGTGGCCCGGGGGTGACACGGCCGGCCGGCGATGCGCACGCGGCCGGCGGTGGGCGGTCGGCCGGTTGGCGGCGGCGCGGGAGCCGGTACCGCTGGTACACCTGGTGTGGTCGGCGCGGACGGGCTTCGGTTCGTCCCCGGACCCGAGGAGAACCGCACATGACCCGGCGCGCGATCGCGGTCACCACCATCGGCGCGGGTGCGCTGTTCGTGGTGCTGGGCTCGCTCCTCCCGTTGTACGGGGTGGAGACGACCATGCGGCCGGGGGTGAACGGCCCGCTGCCCGGCGGGGTGCGCCGGCTGGTGGCGATCACCGGGTGGGAGTACGTGCAGGAGCCCCCGCCGCCGACCGAGTACCTCGGTTCCGGCCTGTACCCCGTCTACGGGTACGGGCTCGTCCTGGCCGCCGTCGTGGCCGCGGTCGGCGCGCTGCTGCAACTGCGGTCGCCGCTGCTCGCCGCGGTCGGCCGGTTCGGCGTGCTCGCGGCCGTGGGGGTGGTCGTCGGCACGGTGTGGGCGGTGCTGGAGACGATGCGGACGCTCTTCGGCAGCGTCGACGTCGCGCCGATCGTGACCACGGAGAAGTTCGTCGGCGCGGGCGCCTGGCTGCTCCTGCTCGCCTCGGTGGCGATGGTCGCCGGGGCCGTGCTGGCGCACGACTGGCCGCCGCGCACGCCGAGGCCGGCGGGGGTGTCGGTGTACCAGGTGGACGACGACGACACGCCGCCGTTCGGCTTCCCCATGCCGGTGTCCGGGTCGGACGTGCCACCCGGTGGTCCGGCGGCTCCCGGTCCGGTGCCGCAGTCCGGTCCGGCGGCTCCGGGGCCGGTGCCGCAGTCCGGTCCATCGCAGCCCGGTCCGGTGTCGCCCGGTCCATCGCAGCCCGGTCCGGTGCAGCCCGGTCCCGTCGCGCCCCCGGTGGCGCACCTGCCTCCGGTGGTGGAGTTCCCGGGAGCCTCCCCGTCCCCGGACGACCGACGTCACCCTACCGGGGGATAACGTCCACTGTGGATCACCGGTGGCACTGACCAGCCACGATCGGGCTCGGCGTGTTGGCCTCCGGTCGCGTGCGACGTGGGTCACCATCGGTCCATGAAGCTCTCCGGGTTGCTCGGCCGCGCGCACCACGAACCGCCAGGCGTCACCGGGGTGGCGCGGGTCGACCGCCGCTCGGCCGACCTGCTGCGCCGGCTGAGCCCCGGTGACGTCGCGGTCCTCGACCACGTCGACCTCGACCGCCGCACGGCCGAGGCGCTCGTGCACGCCGAGGTGGCGGCCGTGGTCAACGCGTCGCCGTCCATCTCCGGCCGGTTCCCGAACCTCGGCCCCGAGCTGCTGGTCGCGGCGGGTGTCCCGCTGATCGACGACGTCGGCCCGGCGGTGCTGCGGGAGGTCCGGGACGGCACGAAGCTGCGGCTGCACGACGGCGCGGTGTTCGTCGGTGACAAGGAGGTCGCGCGGGGCGTCGAGCAGAACGCCGAGTCGATCGCCGACGCGCTGATCGAGGCCAAGGCGGGCATGGCCGCGCAACTGGAGGCGTTCTCCGCGAACACCATCGAGTTCCTGCGCCGGGAGCGGTCGCTGATCCTCGACGGCGTCGGCGTGCCCGAGCTGGACGTGCCGATCCGCGACCGGGAGGTGCTGGTCGTCGCGGGCGGCCCCCGGCACGCCGAGGAGCTGCGCGCGCTGCGCAAGTACGTCCGCGACCACCGGCCCGTGCTGATCGGCGTCGACGCGGGCGCGGACACCCTGCACGACGCCGGGTACGCGCCGGACGTCGTCGTCGGCGACCCCGACGGGATCGGCACCGCCACGCTGCGGTCGGCCGCGGAGGTCGTGGTGCCCGCGCAGGTCGACGGGCACGCGCCCGGCCTGGAGCGGATCCAGGACCTCGGCATCGGCGCGGTGACGTTCCCCGCCACGGGCAACGCCGAGGACCTGGCGCTGCTGCTGGCCGAGGCGCACGGCGCGGTGCTGGTGGTGACCGTGGGCCTGCGGGCGGGGCTGCGCGAGTTCCTCGACCGCGGCAACTCCGGGTCCACGCCGTCCACGTTCCTCACCCGGCTCAAGCTCGGCGACAAGCTCGTGGACTCCCGCGCGGTCGCGACCCTGCACCGGGGGCGGACCTCGACGGGCCTGGTGGTGCTGCCGGCGCTGGCCGCGGTCCTCGCGATGGCGGCCGCGGTCGCCGTGTCCGGGCTCGGCGGCGCCTACGTCGACGTCGCCGCCGACGCGATCCGATCCGTCGTCGACTGGTTCAGGGGGTGGTCCGGGTGATCTCGCTGCGCTACCACGTCGTCTCCGTCACCGCGGTGTTCCTGGCGCTGGCGGTCGGGGTGGTGCTGGGCTCGACCGCGATCAGCGGCCGGGTGCTGTCGGGGCTCAACGACGACAACACGTCGCTGGGCCGGGAGGTCGCCGCGCTGCGGGCGGAGCGCAACGGCCTGGACGCCCGCCTCGCCGACGCCGACCGGTTCGCGGCCTCCGTCGGCCCCCAGGCGGTGCGGGAGCACCTGGCCGAGCGGACCGTCGTGCTGGTCACCACCGCCGACGCCGCGCCCGGCGACCGCGACGCGCTGACCGCGCTGCTCGGTTCGGCCGGCGCGACGGTCACCGGCGAGCTGCAGCTCACCGAGGCGTTCACCGACCCGGACAAGGCCGACCAGCTCCTCGACCTCGTCGCCCGGTTGCAGCCCGCGGGCAGCAGGCTGCCCACCGGCGCGGACCCCGGCACCCGCGCGGGCGGCCTGTTCGGGTCCGTGCTGCTGCTCGACCCCCGGACCGGGCAGCCGCGGGCCACGCCCGACGAGCTGGCGGCCGCGCTCGGCGGGCTGTCCAGCGCCGGGTTCGTCAAGGCCGGCCAGGGCCTGCGGCCCGCGCAGACGGCCGTGGTGCTGACCGGTGGCGCGGTCGAGGGCGACTCGGCCGCCGACCGGGCCGCCGTGGTGGCGCGGTTCGCCGCCCAGCTCGACCGGTCCGGCGCGGGCGTCGTGCTGGCGGGCGGGGAGGGCTCGGCCGACGGCACGGGCCCGGTCGGCGTGGTGCGGGCGGACACGGCCGCGACGTCCGTGCTGTCCACCGTGGACAACGCCGACACCGCGGCCGGGCGCGTGGTCGTGGTGCTCGCGCTGCGTGAGCAGCTGGACGGCAAGGCCGGGCGGTACGGGGTGGCGGGCAATGCCGAAGGCCCCGCGCCGGGAACGGCAGGCTGAGCCGCCGCGTTCGCCGGGGCGGAACCCGGCGTTCCCGAGCGGTTCGCGGACACGTGGTCCGGTGTTCGACCGGCCCTACGCCATCCGAGTGACTGGACTCGGCACCCACCAGCGCGCTCGGTGACCGGCGGCGTGTTAGCGTTAGGGCCCGTGGACAGGGCGCTGAGCAGTGCGGGACCACCGCGGCCGGCCCCTAGCGGACATCCAGACCACGGGGAGCCTCCTTGGTGCAGCAGGCACGTACGACCAAGCACGTTTTCGTCACCGGGGGTGTGGCTTCCTCCCTCGGCAAGGGGTTGACCGCGTCGAGCCTCGGTCAGCTGCTCACCTCACGTGGTCTCCGGGTGACCATGCAGAAGCTGGACCCGTACCTGAACGTGGACCCGGGCACGATGAACCCGTTCCAGCACGGCGAGGTGTTCGTCACCGACGACGGCGCGGAGACCGACCTCGACATCGGCCACTACGAGCGGTTCCTGGCGCGCGACCTGTCCGGCGACGCCAACGTCACCACCGGCCAGGTGTACTCGGAGGTCATCGCCAAGGAGCGGCGCGGCGAGTACCTGGGCGACACCGTGCAGGTCATCCCGCACATCACCGACGAGATCAAGCGGCGCATCCGGGCCATGGCCGAGCCGGGGCCCGACGGCGTCGCGCCCGACGTGGTGATCACCGAGGTCGGCGGCACGGTCGGCGACATCGAGTCCCTGCCGTTCCTGGAGGCGTGCCGGCAGGTGCGCCACGACGTGGGCCGGGACAACGTGTTCTTCCTGCACGTGTCGCTGGTGCCCTACCTCGCCCCGTCCGGCGAGCTGAAGACCAAGCCGACGCAGCACTCCGTGGCCGCGCTGCGCAACATCGGCATCCAGCCCGACGCCATCGTGTGCCGGGCCGACCGGGAGATCCCGGACTCGTTGAAGCGCAAGATCGGCCTGATGTGCGACGTGGACACCGAGGCCGTGGTCGCGGCGGTCGACGCGCCGTCGATCTACGACATCCCGAAGGTGCTGCACGGCGAGGGCCTCGACGCGTACGTGGTGCGGCGGCTCGACCTGCCGTTCCGCGACGTCGACTGGACCGTGTGGGGCGACCTGCTCGACCGCGTGCACAACCCGTCCGAGAAGGTCCGCATCGGCCTGGTCGGCAAGTACGTCGACCTGCCCGACGCCTACCTGTCGGTGACCGAGGCGCTGCGCGCGGGCGGGTTCGCGCACCGCACCAAGGTCGAGATCGTGTGGGTGCCGTCCGACGAGTGCCAGACGCCGTCCGGTGCGGCCCACGCCCTGGCCGGGCTCGACGCGATCCTCATCCCCGGCGGGTTCGGGGTGCGCGGCATCGAGGGCAAGATCGGCGCGATCACCCACGCCCGGACCCGCGGCATCCCGCTGCTGGGCCTGTGCCTGGGCTTGCAGTGCCTGGTCATCGAGGCGGCGCGCAACCTCGCGGGCATCGCCGACGCGAACTCCGCCGAGTTCGAGGACACCGGGTCGCCGGTCATCAGCACCATGGCCGACCAGGAGGACGTCGTCTCCGGGCAGCGCGACATGGGCGGCACGATGCGGCTCGGCGCGTACCCGGCGTCGCTGCTGCCGGGGTCGCAGGTGGCGAACGCGTACGGGTCGCTGGAGGTCTCGGAGCGGCACCGGCACCGGTACGAGGTCAACAACGCGTTCCGGGACCGGCTCGCGTCCGCGGGGCTCGTGTTCTCCGGCACGTCGCCGGACGGGCGGCTGGTGGAGTTCGTCGAGCTGCCCGCCGACGTGCACCCGTTCTTCGTGGCCACGCAGGCGCACCCGGAGCTGAAGTCCCGGCCGACCCGCCCGCACCCGCTGTTCGCGGCGTTCGTGAAGGCGGCGCTGGACTACCGGCTGGCCGACCGGCTGCCGCTGCCCGAGCCGGCGGGGGCCGCGCAGTGAGCGCCCGGCATGAGTTCGAGACGGTGTCGACGCGGGACGTGCACGTGGGCCGCGTCGTGGCGCTGCGGGTGGACGAGGTCGCCATGCCCGGCGGCGGCACGGCGTCGCGCGAGGTGGTGGAGCACCTCGGCGCGGTGGCCGTGGTGGCGTTGGACGACGACGGCGCGGTGACGCTGATCGACCAGTACCGGCACCCGCTGGGGCGGCGGCTGTGGGAGCTGCCGGCCGGGTTGCTGGACGGCGGTGACGAGTCGCCGCTGGACGCCGCGCGGCGAGAGCTGGCCGAGGAGGTCGGGCTGGCCGCGTCGGAGTGGGTGACGCTGGTGGACGTGGCCGTGTCGCCGGGGTTCACCGACGAGGTGGTGCGGGTGTTCCTGGCCCGCGGGCTCTCCGAGGTGGACCGCGACGTGCAGGGCGAGGAGGAGGCCGACCTGGAGGCCAGGCGCTTCCCGCTGGCCGAGGCGGTGGACATGGTGCTGGCCGGGGACATCGTCAACGGGCCGGCGGTGGCCGGGCTGCTGGCCGCGCACACCGTGGTCGCCGCGGGCGGCCGGGGCCGCCCGTCCGACGCCCCGTTCCGCGACCGCCCGACCCGCTTCGCCGCCCGCCGCTCCTGACGGCGCCCGCGGGCGCCGGACGCACCGTCCGGCGCCCGCGTGTCCTACCTCCAGAACGCGTGAGTCGTACGTTCGGGTCTCGTGTGTCGTACGTTCAGGACGGGTGAGTTCTGCGTTCGGGGAGCGGCGGATGAGGGTGGGCGCGGGTGTGCGGGGGCCGTTGGCGGTGGCCGCGGCGGCGGTGGCCGGGTGCGGGCTGCTGCTGGTCGTGGACCCCAACCAACCAGGGTCGCTGCTGCCGCCGTGCCCGCTGTACGCGTTGACCGGCATCCAGTGCCCGGCCTGCGGGACCACGCGGATGGTGCACGCCCTGCTGCACGGCGACCTCGCCGCCGCCTGGCACTTCAACGCGGTCATGCTGCCGGCCGGGCTGCCGCTGCTGGCGTGGCTGTGGGTGCGCTGGTTCCGGGCGGCCCGGGCCGGCCGGCCGACGCCGCCGGTGTCGCGGAAGGTCGGCGTGCCGGTGGTGGCGCTGGCCGTCACGTGGATGGTCGTGCGGAACCTAGTCGCGTAGCTTGCGGCCCTGGCTGTCCGTGCCGCCGTTGACCAGCAGGATGATCCCGTCGATGAGCGACCAGATGCCGCACCCGCCGCAGGTCAGGAGCTGGGCGATGCCGATCGCCGTGTCGCCGATGTAGAACCGGCCGATGCCGAACGGCAGCGCGAGCTGCAGCACGCCGGCCGCGATGCGCGACTTGTCCGACAGCGGCTGGCCGGTCAACGGGTCCACGCCGTACGGCGCGTTCGGGTTGAACCCGGGCGGGTAGCCGTACGCCGTGCCGTAGTGCTGGGACGGGTCCGCGTAGCCGGGCGGCGCGTAGCCGGGGATGCCCTGACCGGGCGTCGGGTAGCCGGGCGGCGGTGGCGCGGCGTAACCGGCGGTCGGCGGGTAGCCGGGCGGCAGGAACGTCGGGTGCGGCTGCGGCAGGTCGTGGAACAGGGCGGCCAGCTCCTGCGCGGACTGGGCCGCGGACGCGTAGCCGACGCGCTGCTCGTACTCGCCGATCTCCAGCCGACCGGCCGCGAAGTGGTCGTTCAGCGCGCTGATCGCGTCCTCGCGTTGCTGGTCGCCGATGCGCACCTGGTGTGGTTCCGACACGGGTAGACGCTAACAGCCCCGACCCCCTGGCCGGGCCGGAACCCGCTGGTCGACCTACCCTTTCGGGGTGGTGATCGGGGTGTCGGGGGAGTGGGCCGGGGTGGGCGCGCCGCGTGCCTCGACGTGGGGGCCGGCGAAGGTCGCGCTGCCGGGCGTGGCGGCCGACGGCGTTCGGGTGGTGTTCGGCGGTTCCGGCGCGGTGCGTGGCGGTCCCGGTGGACGGTCACGGCACGGGGTGACGGGTCGGCGATGAGCGCGCGGGAGCGGAGTGGGCCCGCCGGAGGCGGAGAGCCGGAATTGTCGGACCCCGTCGGTAAGGTAAAAGCAGGGGTCCCCTTGGCGGGTACCCCTGCGGGGCCTGCGCGTCGGGCCGAGCCGGGCACTGCGGAGCCCGCGGGCCGGGTGAACGCCGGTGCTGCGGAGCGCGTGGGCAAGGCGGATGCGGAGCCTGCCGGCGTGGCGGCCGAGACTCCCGGCGGGACCGACGCGGATACGGAGGAACCCGCGGGCAGGGTGAACGCCGGTGCTGCGGAGTCCCCGGGCAGGGCGGGCGTGGGTGCCGGGGGTCGGGCGAGTCAGGTCCACGCGGACACCCCGGCGGGGCGTGCGATGCGCGCCTACCTGGACCACCTCGCGGTGGAGCGCGGCACGGCGCGGAACACGCTCGACTCCTACGGGCGCGACCTGCGTCGGTACGCCGAGCACCTGGCGGCGCGGGGTGTCCACGACCTCGCCGAGGTCACCGAGGCCCTGGTCGGCGACTTCCTCGCGACGCTGCGCGAGTCCGGCCTGGCCGCGTCCTCCGCCGCCCGCACCCTCGTCGCCGTCCGCGGCCTGCACCGGTTCGCCCACCTCGAAGGGCTCGCCGCGCACGACCCCGCCCGCGCCGTGCACCCGCCGACCCCGCCCCGCCGGCTGCCCAAGGCCCTCCCGGTGGACGACGTGCTCAAGCTCCTCGACGGCCCCACCGACACCCCGGCCCACCTGCGCGACCGCGCCCTGCTCGAACTGCTGTACTCCAGCGGCGCGCGGATCTCGGAAGTCGTCGGCCTCGACGTGGACGACGTGGACGCCGCCGAACGCACCGTGCTGCTCGACGGCAAGGGCGGCAAGCAGCGCATCGTCCCCGTCGGCCGCCCCGCCCTGCACGCCCTCGACGCCTACCTGGTGCGCGCCCGCCCCGTCCTCGCCAAACGCGGCACGCCCGCCCTGTTCCTCAACGCCCGCGGCGGCCGGTTGTCCCGGCAGACGGCGTGGCACGTGCTGAAGGCGGCCGCCGAACGGGCGGGCATCGAGGCCGAGGTCTCGCCGCACACGCTGCGCCACTCGTTCGCCACCCACCTGCTCGAAGGCGGCGCGGACGTGCGGGTGGTGCAGGAATTACTGGGCCATGCCTCGGTGACGACCACGCAGGTGTACACGTTGGTCACGGTGAACACCTTGCGCGAGGTCTACGCGACCGCTCATCCTCGCGCAACGGGTGGAACATGAGCGGTCCACCCCTGCGACGACAGGCCCGACGAGCCGGAGGTGCCGACCAAGTGCCGAACTTCGACGAGCCCGAGCGCGGTGCGATCGAGCTGGGCGCGGTGCTGCACGCGTTGAGCGACCCCACCCGGCTGGCGGTGGTCCGGCAGATCGAGGCCGACGGCGAACGCCTGTGCGGCGCGCTGCTGGTCGACGTCGCCAAGTCCACGTTGTCGCAGCACCTGCGGGTGCTGCGGGAGGCGGGCATCACCCGCACCAGGGCGCGCGGCAACCAGCGGTGGGTGTCGCTGCGGCGCGACGACCTCGACGAGCTGTTCCCCGGCCTGCTCGACGTCGTGCTCCAGGCCGCCGAGCGGACCTGCCGCAAGACGACCGGCAGACCCGCCGACCGGGGCACGGGCGAGGACCCGGTGGTCGCGGTGGGTGTGACGCGCTGAGCGCACCGAGGGTGGTCGCGCCGAGCGCACCGGAGCACGGGCGACGACCCGGTGGGCGTGCACTGAGCCCACCAGCGCGCGGTCGCGGTGGGCGTGACGCGGTGAGCGGCCCGGCGGCACGGGCACGTGCCGGGAACGATCGGCCGCGCTTCGGCGGGGCGCGTTGCTGGTGGACCTCGGTGTGCCTAGGCTGCGCCCAGGCAGAGGACTAGGAATCGGGAAGGCGATGTCGACACCGGAGCACGCGGGCCACCCGTGGGGCGCACCCCCACCGCCCCCGCCACGGTCCGGTGTGCCGCGCGCCTCGGTCGAGCTGAGCCTCGCCCCGCACGCCGCACCGGCCGACGACGACGCGACCGAGCAGGTCGCGGGCGACATCGGGCCGACCGGCAGGCCCCTGCGCCACGTCGCCGAACCTCCGCTGATCGCCCGGCACGGCCCGGCGAAGATCCTCGCCGTGTGCAACCAGAAGGGCGGGGTCGGCAAGACCACGTCCACCATCAACCTCGGCGCGGCCCTCACCGAGTACGGCCGGCGGGTGCTGCTGGTCGACTTCGACCCCCAGGGCGCGCTGTCGGTCGGCCTGGGCGTGCACCCGCACCAGCTCGACCAGACCATCTACAACGTGATCATGGAGCGCGACGTCGGCGTCGACGACGTGATCATGCGCACCCCGGTCGAGGGCATGGACCTGCTGCCCAGCAACATCGACCTCTCCGCCGCCGAGATCCAGCTCGTGTCCGAGGTGGGCCGGGAGCACACGCTCGTGCGCACGCTGCGGCCCGTCATCGACCACTACGACTACGTGCTGGTGGACTGCCAGCCGTCGCTCGGCCTGCTCACGGTCAACGCCCTGGCGGCGGCCGACGGCGTCCTCATCCCGCTGGAGTGCGAGTTCTTCAGCCTGCGCGGGGTCGCCCTGCTGATAGACACCATCGAGAAGGTCAGGGAGCGGTTGAACCCGAAGCTCGAGATCACCGGCATCCTCGCCACCATGTACGACCCGCGCACCCTGCACTCGCGCGAGGTGATGGCGCGCGTGGTCGAGGCGTTCGGCGACGTCGTGTTCGACACGGTGATCAACCGCACCGTCCGGTTCCCGGAGACGACCGTCGCCGGCGAGCCGATCACCCGCTGGGCGCCGCGCTCGGGGGGCGCGAGGGCGTACCGCGCGTTGGCGCGCGAGGTGATCGCCCGGTGACGCGACGCCCATCGCTGCCGGGCGCGTCCGAGCTGTTCCGCCTCACGACCGGTGCCGCGTCCGCGGACGCCACCACGCCCGACCGGCCCGCCCAACGCCGCGGCACGGGGCGGCAGAAGCACTCCACCAAGATCACCGTGTACGTGTCCGACGAGGAGCTGCTGGCGCTGGAGCACGCGCGGCTCGCGCTGCGCGGCGAGCACGGGCTCGCGGTCGACCGGGGACGCGTGGTGCGCGAGGCCATCGCGATCGTGCTGGACGACCTCGAAGGCCACGGCGACGACTCGCTGCTCGTGCGTAGGTTGCGCGAGCAGTGAGCGGTGACGCGCCGGAGACCGACACCGAGGCGCCCGCGCCGGTCGAGGTCGCGCCGCCCGAGGCCCCGCCCGCGCCCGACGACGGCCGGTTCAAGGTCAAGCTGACCAACTTCGAGGGCCCGTTCGACCTGCTGCTCCAGCTGATCTCGCAGCACACGCTCGACGTGACCGAGGTGGCGTTGCACCAGGTCACCGACGACTTCATCGCGCACATCCGGGCGCTGGGCGACCAGTGGGACCTGGACGAGACCACCGAGTTCCTGGTCATCGCGGCGACCCTGCTCGACCTCAAGGCGGCCCGCCTGCTGCCCGCGGGCGACGTGGAGGACGAGGAGGACCTCGCGCTGCTGGAAGCGCGGGACCTGCTGTTCGCGCGCCTGCTGCAGTACCGGGCGTACAAGCAGGTCGCGGCGCTGTTCGGGGAGCTGGAACGGGGCGCGTACCGGCGCTACCCGCGGTCGGTGGCGCTGGAGCAGCGCTACGAGGGGCTGCTGCCCGAGGTGATGCTCGGCGTGGACGCCCGGCGGTTCGCCGAGATCGCCGCCGCCGTGTTCCGGCCCAAGCCCCCGCCGACGGTGTCCACCTCGCACATCCACCAGCACCGGGTCTCGGTGCGCGAGCACGCCGACCTGCTGCGCGCGCAGCTCGCGGAGGCCGGCACGGCGACGTTCGCCGAGATCATCGCCGAGTGCACGGAGACGATGGAGGTCGTCGCGCGGTTCCTCGCGCTGCTGGAGCTGTACCGGGAGAAGGTGCTGGCGTTCGAGCAGCCGGACCCGCTCGGCGAGCTGCGCATCACGTGGGTCGGCGGGACGATCGAACAGGCGCGGGCACAGGCCCGCGACGAGGACGAGGAGTACGGGTGAGCGACCAGGTCGAGCGGGTCGGGGCACCGGGGGAACCGCGCACCCCGGCGGACGCGGCGGGGGACCCCGCGCCGGCCCTGTTCCCGACGCCGGAGCCGCCCGCCGACGAGGAGGCCGAGGCGGGCGGCCTGCCCGACCTGTCCGACGACGTCGAGTTCGAGGGCGCGCTGGAGTCGATCCTGCTCGTCGTGGACAGCCCGATCGCCGAGGAGCAGCTCGCCGGCGTGCTGGAGCAGTCCGTGGCACGGGTCACCGCCGCCCTCCACCGGCTGGCCGCCCGGTACACCGAGCAGGGCAGCGGCATCGACCTGCGTAGAATCGGCGACGGCTGGCGGTTCTACACGCGGGACCGCTTCGCGCCATTCGTGGAGAAGCTGCTGCTCGACGGGCAGCGCGCCAAGCTCACCCGGGCCGCGTTGGAGACACTCGCGGTCATCGCCTACCGGCAGCCCGTGACCAGGGCCCGGATCGCGGCGGTGCGCGGGGTGAACGTGGACGGGGTGATCCGCACGCTCGTCGCGCGCGGCCTGATCGCCGAGACGGGCACGGACTCCGACACGGGTGGCATCCTTTACCGCACGACCGAACTGTTCCTGGAGCGGTTGGGGCTGTCGTCGTTGGGCGATCTGCCGCCGATCGCCCCCCTGTTGCCCGAAGTGGATGCGATCGACGATGTCTGACCAGGCCCACCCCGAGGGGATCCGGCTCCAGAAGGTGCTCGCCAAGGCGGGCATCGCCTCGCGGCGGGTCGCCGAGGAGCTGATCGAACTCGGCCGCGTCCAGGTCGACGGCGAGGTGGTCCGCGAGCAGGGCCGCCGCATCGACCCGGACACCGCCGTCGTGCACGTGGACGGCGTGCGCGTGGTGCTGAAGGAAGACGTCGTCACCATCGCGTTCAACAAGCCGCGCGGCGTGCTGTCCACCATGCACGACGACGCCCACCGGCCGTGCGTCGGCGACTACCTGCACCAGCGCAAGGAACGCCTGTTCCACGTCGGCCGGCTCGACGCCGACACCGAGGGCCTGCTGCTGCTGACCAACGACGGCGACCTCGCGCACCGGCTCATGCACCCGTCCTACGAGATCACCAAGACCTACCTGGCCGAGGTGCCCGGCCCGATCCCGAAGGACCTGGGCAAGCGGTTGCGCGCGGGCGTCGAGCTGGAGGACGGCCCGATCGCGGTCGACTCGTTCAAGCTGATCTCGTCCATGCCGGGCAAGGCGCTGGTGGAGGTGGTCCTGCACGAGGGCCGCAAGCACATCGTGCGCCGCCTGCTCGACCACGTCGGCCACCCCGTGCAGAGCCTGGTCCGCACCGCCGTCGGCGACGTGCGGCTGGGCAACCAGCGCCCCGGCTCCATGCGGGTGCTCAACCGGCAGGAAGTCGGCTCCCTCTACAAGGCCGTCGGGCTGTAGCCGGGACGGGCGCTCGGCGGGGTTCCCTACCCCGCCGAGCGCCCTCCTGTTCAGCGCCTGCCCCGCTCCACCGCCCGCTGCCTCGGGGCGCGGTTCTCCCACAGGTCGGCCCCGGCGTGGGACCTGTCGACGGCGGCGGGCCGGTCACCGCGCTCGCCGTCGGCCGCCGCGTGCTCGCACGCTCGTCGGCGCGGGCGGTTCGGCGCTGCGCTCCCGGGGAACCAACCCGGACGAGGTGGTGTCCCGGATCCGCGCCACCGCCCACCCCGCCGTCACCGGCCGGCGGCCCACGTCCCCGATATGCCCTACGACCCGCCCTGCGCCAACCCCTGATTCCACTCAGCGGAAGGGATTCGGCCGCGCCGGCGCGGTTCGGGCGCCCGTTGCAAGATCACATCATGAAGTTTTCCCGCCACTCATTGTGGTGGCGGACTTCTCTCTCTAGATTGAGCCGGGTTGGCTGGGGTTGATCAACTGGGAAGAGGCGTTTGCGCGTGCGTGCGCTCACCCGAGGACTGCTCGGTGTGGCCGGGTTCCTCGTCGTCTGGGAGCTGTTCGGCCGGTCCCGGCTGGTTCCCTCGGAGTACCTGCCACCGCCGTCCGTCGTAGCGGTGGAACTCGTGAAGTTGTTGGGGGATGAGGCTTTCCTGCGGGACGTCCTCGCGACGGTCCTCGCCGTCCTCATCGCCGTGGGGCTGTCCGCCGGGATCGCCGTCCCGCTGGGCCTCGTCCTGGGCAGCGTGGCGTCCGTCCGGCACGCCACCCGCGCGGTGATCGAGTTCCTGCGCCCCATCCCGTCGGTGGCGCTGATCCCGTTGGCGGTGCTGCTGCTGGGCATCGGGCCGGAAACCAAGATCACCCTCGCGGTGTACGCGGCGATCTGGCCCATCCTGTTCAACACCATCTACGCGCTCGACGAGCTCGACCCCCTGCTGGTCGAGACGGCACGCGCGTTCGGCGCGGGCCGGCTGCGCGTGCTGGCGTCCGTGGCGCTGCCCAGCGCGTCGCCGTTCGTGCTGACCGGCATCCGGCTCGCCGCCACGACGAGCCTGGTCGTGATCGTCAGCGTGGAACTGCTCGAAGGCGGCTCCGGCGGCATCGGGCAGTACATCGCGATCGCGCGCAGCGGCGCGGGCCGGATGGACATCGTCCTCGCCGGCACCGTGGTCGCGGGCGTGATCGGCTACGCCCTCAACGAAGGACTGGAACGGGCCCAGCGGCGCTGGGTCGGCTGGAGCTCGGTCACCGGAGGTCGGTCGTGACCCGATTCGTCCAGCGGTGGGCGGTGTTCGCGGGCCTCGTCGTGGTCTGGGAACTGCTCACCTGGTACGCAGACGACACGTTCTTCCCGCCGCCGTCGGAGATCGTCGCGGCGGCGCACGACCTGTGGTTCTCCGGCCCCGCCGGGGACCTGTTCCTCACCGACGCGGTGTTCGAGCACATGCTGCCGAGCATCGGCCGGTTGCTCGCCGGGTGGGGCATCGCCGCCGTGCTCGGCATCTCGCTCGGCGTCGCGCTCGGCCGTTCCGCGACGGCCACCGAGTACGTCGGGCCCCTGCTGACGTTCATGCGCTCGATCCCGCCGCCGCTGCTGGTGCCGGTGTTCCTGCTCGTGTTCAGCGTCGGCACCCGGATGCAGCTCGCCACGATCGTCTTCGGCGTGCTGTGGCCGATCCTGCTCAACACCGTCGACGGAGCCCGCTCCGTCGACGCCACGAAGTTCGAGACCTCGGCGGTGTTCCGCATCCCCAAGCCACAGTGGATCCTCGGTGTCGTCCTGCCTTCCGCGGCGCCGAAGATCTTCGCCGGGTTGCGGGTCTCCCTGTCGCTGTCGCTGGTGCTCATGGTCGTCTCCGAACTGGTCGGAACCGACAACGGGATCGGGTCGCAACTCCTCGTCGCACAGCGGGAGTTCGACTTCCCCGACATGTGGGCCGGGATCATCCTGCTGGGTGTCCTCGGCTACGCCCTCAACACCGTGCTCCTCGCCTTCGAGCGCAAAGCCCTTGCGTGGCAACCGAAGCAGGAGCGCACCCCCGCGACGGTGGAGGAAAAAGTATGACCGCGATGCTCGAAGTGGCCGACCTCGGCCACACGTACCAGGCGAAGGACGGCGCGCACACCGCGATCGCCGACCTGTCGTTCACCGTCGGCACCGGCGAGCTGGTCTGCGTGGTCGGCCCGTCCGGCTGCGGCAAGTCCACGCTGCTGCGCACCATCTCCGGCCTGATCCGCCCGACCCGCGGCGAGATCAGCCTGCACGGCAACGAGGTCCGGGGCGTGCCCGACGACCTGGCCGTGGTGTTCCAGGACTACAGCCGCTCGCTGTTCCCCTGGTTGACGGTGCAGAAGAACGTCGAGTTCCCGCTGCGCCGCAGCCTCGGTCGCGCCGAGCGCCGCGCCCGCGCGGCCGAGGCGCTGGAGTGGGTCGGCCTGTCGGCGGCGGGGCGCAAGTACCCGTGGCAGCTCTCCGGCGGCATGCAGCAGCGCGTCGCCATCGCCCGCGCGCTGGCCTACCGTCCCGCGCTGCTGCTGATGGACGAGCCGTTCGCGTCGGTGGACGCGCAGACCCGGTTCGAGCTGGAGGACCTGCTGCTGAAGGTGCGCACCGAGCAGGACACCACGGTGCTCGTGGTGACGCACGACATCGACGAAAGCGTCTACCTCGGCGACCGGATCCTCGTGCTGTCCACGTCGCCCGCCTCGGTGGTGGCCGACCTGAAGGTGGACCTGCCCGCGCAGCGGGACCAGATCACCACGCGCGAGTCCGAGGCGTTCGTCGCGCTGCGGGCGGAGGTCGCGCGGTTGCTGAACGTCGGCAAGACCTCGGAGGAGGTCCGGGCGCGGCGGTTGGCGAACGAGCAGCAGGCGGCGAAGTGGGCCGAGGCGGAGCGGGCGGAGGTCTCGCGGGCCGAGGCCGAGGAGCGCGCCACGACCTGAACACCCTCCCGGTAAGCCCCTGGCACGTGCGACGGGCGATCCGCGGCTCGACGGCCCTCCCGGGCCGGCGACGCGGGTCGCCCGTTGTCGTTGTGGCGGACGGGTTTCCGGGCGGCGTACGGGGCGCTGAGCGCGTCCGTGAGGGGTGGGACCCGGGGCTGTGGGCGGGGGACGCCCGCAGAGCGCGGACGAGCGGCCCTGGGGCGTGTGCCGGGGCCTGGTCGGGCCGGCCCGGACGGCCGTCGCCGACCGGGGATCACGCCGGTTCACCGCCGCGTTTCGACGGTGGTCGTTCGCAACGATTCGACATCGGTCCGGGCCGGAAATTGATCAACCGCCACCGCCGGGTGATCAGCGTGCGGTCATTGACCGATTACCCGGCGTGGCGCCGGCCGGGGTCTTGTCGGCCGTGCCGCGGTCATTCCATCGGGAATTCCTATGGGGTCCGGCCGCCGCCGGCCCGCCCCCTCGCGGGGCGCGACGGGGTCCAGGGGGTGGAATCGGCGGCGAATGCAGTGCGATTCCCGTGCGCCGGGGGTGTCGGATTCGTCGTCGGCCCCGATTCTTCCGGGGATGCGGCCGTCGCTTGTTCTCCGAGTGCGGCCATTGCCTTGTTCTCCGGGACGGGCACAACGCGTGCCGTGGCGGAGAACAAGGCTCCGGCTTTCCGCTCTCAGTGCCGGGTGATCGCGCGGACGTCGCCGCGGGGAACGGCCCGGCTAATCGTAAGTTGGTCTTCTCAAGGCCCTACGTAGTTTTGCGCGAAATAGCCCGCCGACGACCCGGAGGCGATGAGGTGTTCGAGTCGGGCCTGGCCCAACCGGCTCAGGAACGGCTCCGGCGAACGGTGGATCATGAACACCATCCACTGCGAGAACTCCTGCGCACGCCACACGCGTCGCAGGCACACCTCGGAGTAGCTCCGCAGGCCCGTCTCATCACCCGTTCGGTGGTACCGGGTCAGGGCGTCGGCCAGCACCTCGGCGTCGTGCAACGCGAGGTTCATTCCCTTTGCCCCCACCGGGGTGATGATGTGCGCGGCGTCGCCGAGGAGGTACAGCCGGCCGTGGTTCATTGGTTCGACCACGTGGCTGCGCATGTCCAGGATGCGCTTCTCGACGATGCGGCCCTCCGTCAACTTCCAGTCGGAGTCCCGTAGTGCCAACCGCTTGTGCAGCTCCGCCCACACCCGCTCGTCGGGCCAGTTGTCGACCGTGTCGTCCACGGGGACCTGGAGGTAGTAGCGCGAAACCGTGGAACTGCGGAGCATGTGCCCCGCGAATCCATCCGGGTGAAGCGCGTAAATCACCTTGTGGGTGGATGGCGGAGCCTCGGCCAGGATGCTCAGCCACTCGATGCCGTGCTGGTGGCTGAACTCCTGCACCGCGCCCGCCGGGATGCTGCGCCGGGTCACGCCGTGGAAGCCGTCCGCGCCCGCGATGAACGAGCAGTCGAGCCGCTCCCGCGTGCCGTCGGCGTTGGTCCAGGTCAGAGCCGGTTCCGGACCTTCGATGTCGTGCAGTTCGACGTCCGTGACGGACCACCGCACGTCGCCGCCGCGCTCGTCCGCGTAGTGCCGCACGAGGTCCTGGACGACCTCCTGCTGCGGGTAGATGTAGTGCGTCTGGCCGTCGTACAGGGTGGCGTAGTCCACCTCGTACGCCTGGCCGTTCACCCGGAACTCGCACGCCCCGTGCCTGTCCGCCTCTCGGAGCAACCGGTCCGCGAGCCCGTGCTCGGTCAACATCTGCACCGCGCGGTGCTCCAGGACCCCGGCGCGCGGCCGGTTCTCGATGTACTCCCGGGTGCCTTTTTCCAGCACCACGCAGGGGATTCCGGCCTCGCGGAGCAGGTTCCCCAACGTCAATCCCGCCGGGCCCGCTCCGACGATGCCCACGGGACGCCGGTTGCTCTGTACGGCCCATTCCGCGTCAAGATCGCTCACCGCATACCCCAACCTCTGGACAGCCTGTGCAAAGATGCTCACCGAAGGTAGTGGATCAGCCTTCGAGTGTCGGTCGACTGGGGTCTTGCCGAGCCACTCGTGTCACTTTGAGTGGTTCCGCAGCGCCTCCGTCGCCCGTGCATCCTGCCCCCGCAAAGTCGTCACTCCAACAGGAGATGCCCCCCATGACTCGAAGAGTCGGCCTCTCGGCACGAAGGATCTTCGGTGTAGTGTCCGCTGTCGCGATGCTCGCCGTGGTCTCCGCCTGCGGTGCGCTCGGTGGTTCCGAGGAGAAGCCCACCGAAGCCGCGGCACCGGGCAAGGTCGAAAAGGCCAAGATCACCCTTGGCCTGCTCCCCATCCTGGACGTGGCGTCGGTCCACGTCGCGATCAAGAAGGGCTACTTCAAGGAGGAGGGCCTCGAGGTCGACGCCAAGATCATCCAGGGTGGCGCCGCGGCCATCCCGGGCCTGATCAACGGCGAGCTGGACATCTCGTTCGGCAACTGGGTCTCGTTCTTCGGCGCCGAGGCGAAGGAGGCCGCCAAGAGCGTCGACGGCCTGAAGCTGGTCAGCGACGGGTACCAGGCCAAGCCCGAGATGTTCCTGATCCTCGCCAAGGCGGACTCCCCGATCAAGTCGCCGAAGGACCTCGAGGGCAAGACCATCGCGATCAACACGTTCCGGAACATCGCCGAGCTGACCGCGAAGGCGACGCTGGAGGCCAACGACGTCGACCCCGCCAAGGTCACGTTCAAGGAGTTCCCGTTCCCGGACATGGAGGCCGCGGTGCAGAACGGCACCGTCGACGCCGCCTTCATGGTCGAGCCGTTCATCAGCCGCGCCCAGCGCGCGAGCGGCCAGATCACGGTGCTCGACGCCGCGTCCGGCCCGACGGCCGACATCCCGATCGCGGGCTACGCCACGACCGGGAAGTTCGTGAAGGAGAACCCCAACACCGTCGCCGCGTTCCAGCGCGCGATGGCCAAGGGCCAGCGCGACGCGGCCGACCGGCCCACGGTCGAGCCGCTCCTGGTGGAGTACGCCAAGGTCGACAAGGAAACCGCCAGCCTCGTGCACTTCGGCGAGTTCCCGACCACGCTGGACGCCACCCGCCTGCAGCGCGTGGCGGGCCTGATGCGAACCTACGGCTTGCTGGAGAAGGACTTCGACGTCAAGCCGATGTTGGTCACCCAGTCGGGTAGCTGATCTCGACGGGGGGAGCCTGTCGCCGGGCTCCCCCCGCTCGGGGTGTTTCCCGTTCGGGTCGAGGGTGTGAAAAAGCCATGAACGCCGGTTAGCGATCGTTTAGCGCGTCCCGCCGTGGTGCGCGCGACAATGGTTGATTGGCAAACTACCGGCTGTCTCGTCCGAACGGCGGTATGACTCGGCGGATTTTTCCACCAAGATCCACCGGGTTTGTAGGGATGTGTCGTTTCACCGGGCTGGGGAGTGTGCTGACGGTGCGCGGTCACGACGACCACGCCTCCGGGAGAGATCCGGAGCGGATTCAACTCGACACGGGTGCGGCCGGGAGCGGTCCGCCCGACTCGGGTCCCGGCACAGGCGCCGTGCCCGCCGACCGGGGGATTTCCCGGTGGCGCCTGCGGAACTGGCGCCTGCGCAGCAAGCTCGCCGTGGTGCTCCTGGTGCCCGCGCTGAGCACGCTGGCCCTCGCCGGGTTGAGGTTGAACACGCAGCTCGACGACGTGGAGCTGTTCGGCCAGGTGCAGCGCGAGCTGCAGCTGTCCGCCCAGGTGGCCGCGGTCTCCGACGCGTTGCAGCTGGAGCGCGACGCCGCGGTCTGGTACGTGGCGGGCGGCCGCGGCGAGAACCTGCCCGAGCTGCAGACGCGGTCGGGCAAGGTGGACGCCGAGGTCGGCAGGCTGCGCGACGTCGCCGCCACCACGACCGGCGTCGACGACGCGGTGCGGGAGGCGTTCCAGAAGTCGTTGCAGTCGCTGGACGGCCTCAACGCGCTGCGGAACACGGTGACCACCACCAAGTACCCCGACATCTCGGTGCACAGCGCCTACGGCCAGGTGCTGGCCGCGCTGTCCCAGGTGCACCGCGCCACCGCGAGCAGCCTGAGCCACGAGACGATCACGCCGCTGGCGGGCGCCAACCTCGCGCTGTACTCGGCGAAGGAGCAGCTCTCCCAGCAGAACTCGATCCTGCTGGCGACGGCCAAGCGCGGCGAGTTCGCGCCCGGCCAGGCCAACGCGCTGCGCGCCGCGCAGTCCAGGTTGGACGCGGCGCTCACCGACTTCGCCAACACCGCGAGCCAGGACAACCGGCAGCTGCTGTCGGACACCGTGTCCGGCACGGCGGTCGACGCCCGCAACAGCCTGGTGCAGCTCGCGCTCGTGCAGCAGGACGACGCGGGCAAGGTGTCCATCTCGGACACCGACGTGATGGCGGTCGGCGAGGAGACCGCGGCGCTGCTGCGCGAGGTGTCGCAGGACATCGAGCGGCAGGCCGACCAGGCGTCGATCGACCTCACCGAGGCGGCCCGCGCGTCCGCCTGGCGCGACGCGGCGCTCGTCGCCGTGGCCCTGGTGATCGCTTTCGCCCTCATGGCGTTCGTCGCCCGCTCCATGCTGACCCCGCTGCGCCTGCTGCGCCGCACCGCGCTCGACGTGGCCCGCAACCGCCTGCCGGACGCGATCAAGCGGATCCGGACGCACCGCGACCCGGCCCGGGCCGCGGAGGAGGCGTTGGTGCCGGTGCCGATCAACACCACCGAGGAGGTCGGCCAGGTGGCGCGGGCGTTCGACGCCGTGCAGCGCGAAGCCGTCCGCCTCGCGGTCGAGCAGGTGGCGCTGCGCGCGAACGTCAACGACATGTTCATCAACCTGTCCCGGCGCTCGCAGGCGCTGGTCGAGCGGCAGATCACCGTCATCGACCGGCTGGAGCAGGACGAGCAGGACCCCGACCAGCTCGCCAGCCTCTTCGAGCTGGACCACCTGGCCACCCAGATGCGCCGCAACAGCGAGAACCTGCTGGTGCTCTCCGGCACCACGGTCAACCGCCGCGTCACCCGGCCGGTGCCGATCTCCGAGGTGCTGGGCGCCGCGGTGTCCGAGGTCGAGAAGTACGCGCGCATCCAGATCGCGCCCGCGCCGGAGCTGAAGGTGCAGGGCCGCGTGGTCAACGACCTCGCGCACCTCATCGCCGAGCTGCTGGACAACGCGACCGCGTTCTCCAAGCCCACCACCAAGGTGACCGTGCGGGCCATCGAGACCCGGCGCGGCGAGGTGTCCATCCGCATCCACGACCGCGGTGTCGGCATGCAGGAGCAGGACGTCATCGAGGCCAACACCAAGCTCGCCGACCCGCCCGAGGTCGACGTGTCCGTGGCCCGCGAGATGGGCCTGTACGTGGTCGGCCAGCTCGCCAAGCGGCACAACATCCGGGTCACGCTGAGCAACAACGACGACATAGAGGGCGGCGTCACGGCCCAGGTCGTGCTTCCGGTCGACCTGCTGCACCGCGGCCCCGAGCCGTTGCAGCCCAAGCCCGTGCCCGCGGCCCTGCCGCAGCGCCAGGTCGCGCCGCAGCTCGAGGACAGCGGCGTCGGCGTGCTGGCGGGCGTGCCCAAGTGGACGCCGGAGGTCGCGCCCGGCGGCTACGCGCCGCTGGAGCTGCCCGCCACGACCGGTCCGCAGGTCGTGCACACGCACGAGGTCGAGCCCGGCGGGTTCTTCCAGGTCGAGCAGACCCCGGTGGACGACCTGTTCACCGCCACCGTGACCGAGACCCTGCCGCCGCCCGGCGACGAGGTCCCGGACTACTCCTACCCGCCGGCCGCCGCGGCGCCCGCGCCCGCCCCGGCCGTGGTCGAAGAGGAGGACGACGCGTCCACCCAGCGGTTGCCGATCTACGAGGACGTCCTGTCGCGCTGGTTCCAGGGCGGCGAGCCCGACGGCGTGCTGCGCGGCGAGTTCGCCGACCAGCCGCAGGCCGCCGCGCCGCCGGAGACGGCGTCCGAGAAGACGATGTTCGCCGACCGGGCCGAGCTGATGGGCTCCGACGGCGGCGCGGGGCACGAGGGCACCGCCTCCGAGCAGACCGCGTACACCGACCGGTCCGACCTGATCGCGCCGTCGCCCGCGCCGGCCAGGCCGACGCCGCCCGCGCCGCGCGGCAGCACGCCCGCCGGGCTGCCCAAGCGCGAGCCCGCGCCGTCCGCGATCCCGTCGTCCGGCGCGTCGGCGCCCGGCTGGGGCGCCGCGGCCGACGACAGCTGGACGGCCGCCACCAGTGCGCTCAAGGCCCCGGTGGACGACACGACCACCGCGGGCCTGCCCAAGCGCGTCCCCAAGGCGCGCCTGATGCCGGGCTCGCTCAGCGCGCCCGCACCACGCGGAGGCGCCGCGCCCGCGTCGGCGCAGCCGTCCGCGAACGGGGCCACGCCGGCCGGCGTGGCGACCGCCGCGCCGCCGCGCCGGTCGGCCGACCGGTTGCGCCAGCGCTTCGCCACCTACCAACGCGGCGTTCAGCTCGGCCGCCAGTCCGGCGACGAGGCCGGTCTGCCGTGGGAAGGCTTGTCGTTCGGCAACGAGGACAACTCCGCCGCCCGGAGCGGCGATCAGACCAAGGAGCAGAAGTGACCACCGCAACCGAGGAACTCGACAACTTCAGTTGGCTGGTCGATGACTTCGTCGCCCGGGTCGCGGGCGTCGCGCACGCGATCGTGGTGTCCGCGGACGGCTTGTTGCTCGCCTCGTCGGAGCGGTTGCCGATCGACCGCGCCGAGCAGCTCGCCGCCGTCGCGTCGGGTCTGGTGAGCCTGAACCTGGGCGCGGCGCGGTGCTTCGAGGCGGGTGACGTCAAGCAGACCGTGGTGGAGATGGAACGGGGCTACCTGTTCCTGATGTCCATCAGCGACGGCTCGTGCCTGGCCGTGCTGGCCGCCCCCAACTGCGACATCGGCCTCATCGGCTACGCGATGACGCGGCTGGTCGAGCGGGTCGGCGTGCAGCTCACCCCGGAGATCCGCTCGCAGCTGCACGTCGCCATGCGCGGCTGAGGTCCCACCACCCGGCGAGGTCCTACTACTAGGGAAAGCAGAGCAACATGAGCGGTGGCGCTCCCGGACGGCCGGGGTCACCCGCGGCGAGCCTGACCGTCACGTCGACGAAGATCGTGGTGGCCGGCGGGTTCGGCGTCGGCAAGACGACCTTCGTCGGGTCCGTGTCGGAAATCGTGCCGCTGACCACCGAGGCGGTCATGACCGAGGCCAGCGTCGGCGTGGACGACCTGACGGCCACCCCCAACAAGATGACCACCACGGTGGCCATGGACTTCGGCCGGGTGTCGCTGGACCAGGACCTGATCCTGTACCTGTTCGGCACACCGGGCCAGCACCGGTTCTGGTTCATGTGGGACGACCTGGTGCGGGGCGCGATCGGCGCGGTCGTGCTGGTCGACACCCGCCGGCTGTCCGACGCGTTCGCCTCGATCGACTTCTTCGAGGACCGCGAGCTGCCGTACGTGGTGGGCGTGAACTGCTTCGACGGCCTGCTGCACCACCGCATCGAGGACATCCGGGAGGCGCTGACGATCGACGAGTCGGTGCCGATCGTGCCCTGCGACGCGCGCAACCGGCAGTCGACCAAGCAGACGTTGATCACGTTGGTGCAGCACGCGATGCGGCAGCCGACGTTCGCCTGACGGGACACCACGGAGGCCGCGACCGGAAATCCGGGGCCGGGCCGCCGCGGGGGGGGGGGCAAACCGGGGGGTGGGGGGCCCGGCGAGGGCCCCCCCCCGCCCCCCCACA